>NZ_BRCY01000024.1:0-48849 GCF_023708045.1 Halomonas sp. NCCP-2165 | reverse complement strand
GCCGACCTCTCCCCCACCCTCGACCTCGCCATGGAGCTGATGCGGCGTCCCTCGGTGACCCCCGACGACGCCGGCTGCCAGGCACTGATGATCGAGCGCCTGGAACGCCTCGGCTTCCATATCGAGTCGCTGCCCTTCGGCGATGTGGAGAACTTCTGGGCGGTGCGCGGCCACCACGGCCCGGTACTGGCCTTCGCCGGCCATACCGACGTGGTGCCCAGCGGCCCGGAGATTCATTGGCAGCACCCCCCCTTCGAGCCCTGCATCGATGACGACGGCATGCTCTGGGGGCGCGGCGCCGCCGATATGAAGGGCAGCCTGGCGGCCATGATCACCGCGGTGGAACGCTTCGTGGCCGCCCACCCGGAGCACCACGGCAAGATCGCCTTCCTGATCACCTCCGACGAGGAGGGCCCCGCCGTGGACGGCACCCGCGCCGTGGTGGCGCACCTGCGCGAGGCCCACGAACGCCTCGACTACTGCATCGTCGGCGAACCCTCCTCCACCGCGGAGCTCGCCGACGTGATCAAGAACGGGCGCCGCGGCTCCCTGGGCGGCGTGCTGCATATCAAGGGCAAGCAGGGCCATGTGGCCTACCCCCACCTGGCACGCAACCCCATCCACGAGGCGGCGCCGGCCCTGGATGCGCTCGCCAAGGAGCACTGGGACGACGGCAACGCCTTCTTCCCGGCCACCAGCTTCCAGATCTCGAATATCCGCGCCGGTACCGGCGCCACCAATGTGATCCCCGGCGAGCTGGAGGTGGTCTTCAACTTCCGCTATTCCACCGAGGTAACCCACGAGCAGCTGCGGGACCGCACCGAGGCGCTCCTCGCCGCCCATGGCCTCGACTTCCATATCGACTGGACCCTCAACGGCGAGCCCTTCCTCACCGCCGAGGGCGAACTGGTGGAGGCCGCGGTGGGCGGCGTCGAGGCGGTGCTGGGTCGACGCCCCGAACTCTCCACCGCCGGCGGCACCTCGGACGGACGCTTCATCGCCACCCTGGGGACCCAGGTGGTGGAACTCGGCCCCCTGAATGCCACCATCCACCAGGTCAACGAGCGGATCCGCGCCGCCGACCTGGACACCCTGAGCCAGATCTACGAGGCGATCCTCGAACGTCTCTTCATTACCGCCTGAGGCGATCATGGATCACTATCCGCCGAATAATCCGAGCGAGATCTACGAGGCGATCCTCGAGCGTCTCATCATTAACGCCTGAGGCGATCATGGATCACTATCCGCTGAATAATCCGAGCGAGATTTACGAGGCGACCCTCGAACGTCTCTTCATTACCGCCTGAGGCGATCATGGAACACTATCCGCCGAATAATCCGAGCGAGATCTACGAGGCGATCCTCGAACGTCTCATCATTAACGCCTGAGGCGATCATGGAACATTATCCAGATATCGAGATTTACCTGGCCGAGCTCGACCACGAGCGCCTCGACGCCTGGCTGGGGGAGCGTCTCGATGCCCCGCCCCTGGCTCCCGCGGGGCGCGGCAAGTGGCGCACCCGTGGCCGCTGCCAGGGCGACTGCGTGCCGGTGCTGCTGGTGGAGAAGGCCGCCGACGGCTTCGCCAGCCTGTGGTTCGACAGCCCCGCCACCCCCTGGGCGGATGATCGCGCCTGCGCCCAGGAAGCGGCTCAGGCGCTCGGCTGCGAGGTACGCTGCTCCCTGGGCGGCTGGCAGCCCGGCGATGACCCGGACCGCTTCTGGCGGGTGCGCCCCGGGCAGGAGGGGGAGGTCTTCCACTGGCCCGACTCCGGCCAGTGACAGCACGGCCCCGGAAACGACAACGCCCCGCCGAGGCGGGGCATTGTGTTTGAGACCCTGGGAAGGGTGCCAGATAAAACGCGCCGAGCGATGGCCAGGCGCTTCGATTCAAGTAATCACGGTGACATCGTCGGCTTGAAGCCCCCGCTCATTCTCGATCACCTGGTAACGCACCTTCTGGCCCTCGGCCAGGGTCCGGTGCCCCTTGCCGCGAATGGCCCGAAAATGCACGAAGACATCCTGGCCATTGCCGCGGGTGATAAAGCCATACCCCTTGTTGACGTTAAACCATTTCACCTCACCGATCTCGCGATCATCGGCCTCCACCTCGGCCAGGGTCGCCAGCTGCGGCGTCAGCAGATTGACCGCCAGGGTCGCCACCAGCAACGACAGGAAGACCGCGGCGGCCGCCGCCAGATAGGTGGCCGCCACCTCGCCGGAGGCGAGCAGCTCGCCGAGCAGGCTCGCCAGCTCGGCATTGGCCTGAGCCACCAGCACGGCCACCAGCAGCGGGGCCGGGGTAGCGAGCAACAGGCTGATCAGGCTACAACGAAGCAATACCTTTTGATTCATGGACCTCGACTTCTCTTGTTATGAAGACAGTAAAAGCGCCAGCACGGCGGCGACGAGAAGCGGCGTCCGGGCACGTTAACGATGCCGGTAACAACCACGATGAAGGTGCCGCAATGCATGACGAGACAGACCCGAGCGATTCTAGCACGCCAATTTCAGCCCCGCTCGCCCGGCTGGAAGCCCGCCTGGAGGCGCTGGAGAGCCGTATCGCCTATCAGGAGCATTGGCTGGAAACCCTGGACGGGGCGGTGGCCGACAAGGAGCGTCGGCTGGATCATCTGGAGCGCCTGAGTCGGCTGATGCAGGCCCGCTTACGGGAGCAGCACCGAGCCCTCCAGGAACAGCAAGATGGCGGCTACTCGCCCGAGGACGAAGTGCCGCCGCACTACTAAAAGCGAGCAGGAGCAAGGAGCACTCCACCCCGCATGCGGGTCCCGGCCTTGTGGCTTGCTCCTTGTCCCTTGTCGCCGCTTACAGTTCGTCCAGATAGCGCTCGGCGTCGAGGGCGGCCATGCAGCCGGTGCCGGCGGAGGTTACCGCCTGGCGATAGACATGGTCCATCACGTCGCCGGCGGCGAAGACGCCGGGCACGCTGGTGGCGGTGGCATTGCCGTCGAGGCCCGACTTGACCTGGATATAGCCGTTGTTCATCTCCAGCTGGCCCTCGAAGATGCCGGTGTTGGGGCTATGGCCGATGGCGATAAAGAGCCCCGGCGCCTGGACCTCCTTGGTGCTGTCATCCAGGGTCGAGCGGAGGCGCACCCCGGTCACGCCGCTGTTGTCGCCCAGCACCTCGTCCAGGGTGTGGTTCCACTCCAGCACGACGTTGCCGTGCTCGGCCTTCTCGAACAGCTTGTCCTGGAGGATCTTCTCGGCGCGCAGGCTATCGCGGCGATGCACCAGGGTCACCTTGGCGGCGATATTGGAGAGGTAGAGCGCCTCTTCCACGGCGGTATTGCCGCCGCCCACCACCACCACGTCCTGGTTGCGGTAGAAGAAGCCGTCGCAGGTGGCGCAGGCCGAGACCCCTTGGCCCATGAACTGCTGCTCGGAGGGCAGCCCCAGGTAGCGGGCGCTGGCACCGGTGGCGATGATCAGGGCATCGCAGCGATAGGTGCCGCCGTCGCCCTTGAGGGTAAAGGGCCGCTCGCCCAGGCTCACCTCGTTGATATGGTCGAACAGCACCTCGGTATCGAAGCGCTCGGCATGGCGCTTCATGCGCTCCATCAGCTCCGGCCCCTGGACGCCGTTCTCGTCGCCGGGCCAGTTGTCCACGTCGGTGGTGGTGGTCAGCTGCCCCCCCGCCTGGATCCCGGTGATCAGCAGCGGCTTGAGATTGGCACGGGCCGCATAGACGGCGGCGGTATAGCCGGCCGGGCCGGAACCGAGAATGATCAGGCGTTCATGGCGTACTTCGCTCATCGGAAACCTCGTCGCGTCATCAAGGGCGGGATGCTCTGATCTGGGCCCGGGCGGGGGAGCGGACTCAGATCACAGCACCGACGGCATTGTAACACTGCCCAGAACGTAAAGAGGCGGCCCGCAGGCCGCCTCCTCACATCGGGGTCGCTTACAGGGCTTCTGCGTTAGCGCCCAGGTACTTGGCCACGCCTTCGGCGTCGGCCTGCATACCTTCCTTGCCCTCTTCCCAGCCGGCCGGGCAGACTTCGCCATGGGTCTGGTGGTGCTTGAGGGCCTTGACCATGCGCACCATCTCGTCGACGTTGCGGCCCAGCGGCAGGTTGTTGACGACCTGGTGCTGAACGACGCCATCTTCGTCGATCAGGAAGGAGGCGCGCAGGGCAACGCCGGCTTCCGGATGCTCGATGCCGTAGGACTGAGCGATGTCGTGCTTGACGTCGGCGACGATCGGGAAGCCGACTTCACCGATGCCGCCGGCCTCCGGAGAGGTCTTGCGCCAGGCGTAGTGGGTGAACTGGGAGTCGATGGAGACACCGATCACCTCGACGCCCAGGTCACGGAAAGCGGCCAGACGGTTGTCGTGGGCGATGATTTCGGACGGGCACACGAAGGTGAAGTCCAGCGGCCAGAAGAACAGCACGCGGAGCTTGCCGTTGCTGTCGGAGAGCTTGAAGTTCTCGACGATCTCACCGTTACCCAGAACGGCTGCCGCTTCGAAATCCGGGGCTTGACGACCAACCAGTACGCTCATGCAAATCTCCTTAACGAGAATGGGTGTTGCTGTCGTGAAACTGAACGGGGACTAGACTAAGGGGGGTGTCCCCATATGGCAATTTAATAAGCCCAATAGGACATATAGCCGGACCCTATCTGCGGCCGATGACGACGCCATGACGGCTAGACGACCTCGTCGTCCCGCCCCAGGGTCACCTCCACCGACTCTCCATCATCGTCGGCGTCGGCGGTGATCTCCACCCTGACCTGGATCGGCGCGCAGCAGCGCGGGCAATCCTCCCAGGTCTGGTGACTGCCCTGGCTGGCATCCACCAGCAGGTCGAAGGCGGTGCTACAGTAGGGACAGTGCACGGCCAGAGAATTCAGCATTTCTTCATGCATGCCAGGCTCCCCGCGCACCGCCGGGCGAGTGAGAAAATGGGGGCGGTGCGCACTGCCTTCAAGTCTAGCCGCCCCTCGCCTTGAAGACGCCTTCCGTTATGCCCATGTGATACTCATGGATGCTCGACCCCCTCAATAAGGAGGAGCGCATGAACGCGACCACGCCGAACTGCCGGCAGACCCTGGACGCCGGCGGCATCACCTACCACTACTTCAGCCTGCCCAAGGCCGCCGAGACCCTCGGCGATATCGCCCGCCTGCCCAAGACCCTGAAGATCCTGCTGGAGAACCAGCTGCGCTTCGCCGATGACGACAGCGTCTCGGTGGAGGACATGCAGGCCCTGGTCGACTGGCAGCGCCAGGGCCGCTCCGACCGGGAGATCGGCTATCGCCCGGCCCGGGTGTTGATGCAGGACTTCACCGGCGTGCCCGGGGTGGTGGATCTCGCCTCCATGCGCGCCGCCGTGGAGGCCCTCGGCGAGGATCCGGCCCGCATCAACCCGCTCTCCCCGGTGGACCTGGTGATCGACCACTCGGTGATGGTCGACAAGTTCGGCAACCCCACCGCCTTCAAGGACAACGTGGCCATCGAGATGGAGCGCAACCACGAGCGCTACGAGTTCCTGCGCTGGGGCCAGCAGGCCTTCGACAACTTCCGGGTGGTGCCGCCGGGCACCGGCATCTGCCACCAGGTCAACCTGGAGTACCTGGGCAAGACGGTGTGGACCAAGCAGGAGGACGGCACGACCCTCGCCTACCCCGACACCCTGGTGGGCACCGACTCCCACACCACCATGATCAACGGCCTGGGCGTGCTCGGCTGGGGCGTCGGCGGCATCGAGGCCGAGGCGGCCATGCTCGGCCAGCCGGTGTCGATGCTGATTCCCGAGGTGATCGGCTTCCAGCTCACCGGCAGGCTCAAGGAGGGCATTACCGCCACCGATCTGGTGCTGACGGTCACCGAGATGCTGCGCCAGAAGGGCGTGGTGGGCAAGTTCGTGGAGTTCTACGGTGACGGCCTGGCGGACCTGCCCCTGGCCGACCGCGCCACCATCGCCAACATGGCCCCGGAATACGGCGCCACCTGCGGCTTCTTCCCGGTGGACGACGAGACCCTCACCTACCTGCGCCTGACCGGCCGCGACGACGCTCAGTTGGCCCTGGTCGAGGCCTACTGCAAGGCCCAGGGGCTATGGCGGGAGCCCGGCGACGAGCCGATCTTCAGCGACACCCTGCACCTGGACCTGGGCGAGGTGGAGGCCAGCCTGGCCGGGCCCAAGCGGCCCCAGGATCGCGTCGCCCTGCCCCGGGTCCCCGCGGCCTTCGCACGCTTCCTGCGCGACGAGGGCAAGGCCGCCGATACCACCAACGAGAACGGCAAGCTCGCCTCGGAGGGCGGCCAGACCGCGGTGGGCGTCGAACGCAGCTACGAGCATGCCGACAGCCAGGCCGTCGACCTGGATGGCCAGCAGTTCTCCCTCGACCCCGGCGCCGTGGTGATCGCCGCCATCACCTCCTGCACCAACACCTCCAACCCCAGCGTGATGATGGCCGCGGGCCTGCTGGCCCGAAAGGCCCGGGAGCGGGGCCTGACCACCCAGCCCTGGGTCAAGACCTCCCTGGCGCCGGGCTCCAAGGTGGTCACCGATTACCTCGAGGCCGGCGGCTTCCGCGAGGACCTGGAGGCCCTGGGCTTCCACCTGGTGGGCTACGGCTGCACCACCTGCATCGGCAACTCCGGTCCCCTGGCCGAGCCCATCGAGCGCGCCATCGAGGCCGGCGATCTGGCGGTGGCCTCGGTGCTCTCCGGCAACCGCAACTTCGAGGGCCGGGTCCATCCGCTGGTCAAGACCAACTGGCTCGCCTCACCGCCCCTGGTGGTGGCCTATGCCCTGGCCGGCAATATGCGCCTCGACCTTAGCCGCGATCCGCTCGGCAGCGACCGGGATGGGAATCCCGTCACCCTCAAGGACCTGTGGCCCAGCCAGGCGGAGATCGCCGAGGCGGTGACTCGGGTCAACACCGCGATGTTCCACAAGGAGTATGCCGAGGTCTTCGACGGCGACGACGCCTGGCGGTCCATCGAGGTGCCCGAGAGCCGGGTCTACCGGTGGTCGACGGACTCCACCTATATCCAGCATCCGCCCTTCTTCGCGGGCATGGGACGCCAGCCCGAGGCCATCGAGGACGTCGAGGGGGCCCATATCCTGGCCCTGCTGGGCGACTCGGTGACCACCGACCATATCTCCCCGGCCGGGGCCATCAAGCCCGACAGCCCCGCCGGGCGCTACCTGCAGGAGCGCGGCGTCAAGCCGGTGGACTTCAACTCCTACGGTTCACGCCGCGGCAACCACGAGATCATGATGCGCGGCACCTTCGCCAATGTGCGCATCAGAAACGAGATGCTCGACGGCGTGGTCGGCGGCGAGACCCGCCATGTGCCCAGCGGCGAGCAGCTGGCGATCTATGACGCCGCCATGCGCTACCAGCAGGAGGGCACCCCCCTGGTGGTGATCGCCGGCAAGGAGTACGGCACCGGCTCCAGCCGCGACTGGGCCGCCAAGGGCACCCGGCTGCTCGGCGTGCGCGCGGTGCTGGCGGAGTCCTTCGAGCGCATCCACCGCTCCAACCTGATCGGCATGGGGGTGGTGCCGCTGCAGTTCCCCGAGGGCGAGAGCCGCGAGACGCTGGGCCTGACCGGCGACGAGCGGGTCTCCATCGCGGGGCTTTCCGAGCTGACCCCGGGCGGCAAGATCAGGGTGACCATCGCCTCCGACCAGGGCGAGAAGCACCTCGAGGCGCTGTGTCGCATCGATACCGCCAACGAGCGGGAGTACTACCGCCACGGCGGCATCCTCCACTATGTACTGCGCAAGATGATCGGGTCGGCCTGACTAGGTTCGGCCTGACTAGGTTCGACCGGCCCCCTGACGCAACGGGCCCCGCCAGTTGGCGGGGCCCGTTGCGTTGTGCCGTCGACCTCTTCCTTAGAAGGCCCGGCGACGATACTCCCGGTAGCGGGGGTACCAGAAGTTGGCCTCGATGGCGGCCCTCAGGGTGTCGTCATCGCTGCGCAGCGCCACGCCCTCGGCCTGAGCCTGCTTGGCCACGTCGAAGGCGATGGCCAGGCTGACCTCGCGGATCTCCGACAGGGAGGGCAGCAGGGCGCCTTGGCCCTCCTTGACCATGGGGGCGCTCTTGGCCAGGGCATTGGAGGCGGCCATCAGCATGCCGTCGGTGATTCGACTGGCCCCGGCGGCGATCGCTCCCAGGCCGATGCCGGGGAAGATATAGGCGTTGTTGCACTGGGCGATGGGGTAGGTCTGGCCCTCGAGCGCCACCGGCGCGAAGGGACTGCCGGTGGCCACCAGGGCCTGCCCCTTCGTCCAGGTCAGCACCTCCTCGGGGGTCGCCTCCACCTTGGAGGTGGGGTTGGAGAGCGGCATCACCAGGGGCTGCTCGCAGCCGGCGTGCAGTGCCTCGATCACCTCCCGGGTAAAGAGGCCGCGCTGGCCGGAGACGCCGATCAGCACCGTGGGACTGGCCTGCCGGATCACTCCCAGCAGGCTGGTATCGGCGAAATCGGCGGCATCGTGGGCCAGGCGCGCCTGGAAGTCGTGCAGCTCCTGCATGTCCCGGGTCAGCAGGCCGTGGCGGTCCACCATGAAGATCCGCGCCCGGGCCTCCGCCTCGTCGAGGCCCTCGCCCTGCATGGCCAGCACGATCTGCTCGGCGATGCCACAGCCGGCGGAACCGGCGCCGACGAAGGCGACCCGCTGCTCGCTGACCTTCTCGCCCTTGGCCTTGCAGGCGGCCAGCAGGGTGCCCACGCAGACCGCGGCGGTGCCCTGGATATCGTCGTTGAAGCAGCACAGCTCGTCGCGATAGCGCTCCAGCAGCGGCATGGCGTTGGCCTGGGCGAAGTCCTCGAACTGCAGCAGCACCTTGGGCCAGCGGCGCTTCACCGCGGCGATAAAGTCGGCGATAAAGGCATCATACTCGGCCTGGGAGACCCGCGGATGGCGCCAGCCCATGTACATGGGATCGTCGAGGAGCTGCTGGTTGTTGGTGCCCACGTCCAGGGTGATGGGCAGGGTATAGGCGGGGCTGATGCCGCCACAGGCGGTGTAGAGGGAGAGCTTGCCGATGGGAATCCCCATGCCGCCGATGCCCTGATCCCCCAGGCCCAGGATGCGCTCGCCGTCGGTGACCACAATCACCTTGACGTTGTCCTTGGTGGCGCTGCGCAGCAGATCGTCCATATGCTCGCGGTCCGGGTAGCTGATAAAGAGCCCCCGGTGGTTGCGGTAGATATTGGAGAACTCCTCGCAGGCCTCCCCCACCGTCGGGGTATAGATGATCGGCAGCATCTCCTCCAGGTGCTCCTCCAGCAGCCGGAAGAAGAGGGTCTCGTTGTCGTCCTGGATGGCGCGCAGGTAGATATGCCGGTCCAGGTTGGTCTGGCACTGCTGGTATTGACGGTAGGCCCGCTCCGCCTGCTCTTCGATGGACTCCACGTTCTGCGGCAGGAGGCCCACCAAATTGAAGGCGATGCGTTCCTGGAGGGTAAAGGCACTGCCCTTGTTGAGCAGCGGCATCTCCAGCAGAGAGGGGCCGGCATAGGGTACATAGAGGGGACGCTTGGTCTCGTTCATCGCTCGTCTCGCGCTGTTCTGTATGGGAGCTTGGGCCGTTTGGCGCTCTGCCGGCGCCTTCTCTTGGTTGCGAGCTTAGCACGCCCGTATACAAAATCACCCACCCGGCGGAGGCACGGGTGGGTGACATGTCGGCCAGCCGGGACGCTGCCGAACCAAGCGCGCCCCGACGATTGCTAGCAGCCCTTGGCCGTGGGCTGCCGCCCCGCCTTTCCGTCGAAGAACAAGGGGCGCAACGTCACGCCCAGCATATTGCCGGCGAAGGCCGCCACCAGCCATAGCCAGCCATGCAGGCTGCCGGAGGCGATGCCACCGAAATACGCGCCGATATTGCAGCCGAAGGCGAGTCGGGCGCCGTAGCCCAGCAGCAGGCCGCCGAGGATCGCCGCCACCAGGGAGCGAGCGGGAATGCGGAAGTTGGGGGCGAAGCGTCCGGCCAGGCTAGCCGCCGCCAGGGCCCCCAGCATCACCCCCACGTTCATCACCGTGGTGATATCGCCCCAGACGCTGGCCTCAAGCGCCGCCGCATTGCCCGGCGACTGCCAGTAGCCCCAGGCGGTGACGTCCCCCCCGAGGAGCTCGAAACCCTTGGCGCCCCACAGGGCGAAGGCGGAGGTGACGCCCCAGGGGCGTCCGGCCAGGGCCAGGGTCGCGAAGTTGAGCAGCGCCAGGGCCACGGCACCGGCCAGCAACGGCCAGGGGCCGGTCAGCCAGCGAGCATTACCGGCATCGACACGGGGCACCTGCTCCAGTTGGCCGTGGCGACGCTTTTCCATCACCGCGGTCAGGGCGGCGATGGCGGCGAACAGCGCCAGGCTGACGGCGATACCGCCTGTCGCCCCCAGCTCCACCAGGGAGGTGGGACGGAAGGCGGGCAGGCCCTGCCACCAGGTGAAATGGGCGGTGCCGATCAGCGAGCCGATGACAAAGAAGAGCAGGGTGACCAGCATGCGAGCATTGCCGCCACCCACGGTAAAGAGGGTCCCGGAGGCGCAGCCACCACCCAGTTGCATGCCGATACCGAAGAGGAAGGCGCCCACCAGCACCGAGACGCCGATGGGAGCGACATAACCGGAGACCGGGTTGCCAAACAGGCTACCGTCGGCCAGGGCCGGGAAGAAGAGCACCACGGCGATGGCCAGCATCACCATCTGGGCACGCAGCCCGCGACCGCGCCGCTCGGTGATAAAGACCCGCCAGGCGGCGGTGAAACCAAAGGCGGCATGATAGAGCACCATGCCCAGGGCACCGCCCACCAGCATCAACAGCCCCAATCGCTCTCCCTGTGTGGCGAAGATCGCCAGGATGGCCAACACCAATAGCGCCAGGGCGCCTCCCACCAGGGGGCGGGAAACGCGCGGCGCGGTCGTGTCTTGCATGATCGACTCCGATAAAAGTTAACCGCCTAATAACTAGGCTACCCGCCTCCCGGCGGGGCGTGAAATAGCTTCTACCAATAGACAGGCCCCGCCGGGCGGGCCGGCGGGGCCATCTCTCGCCGCGGCTAAGGCAGTGCCTTAGATAAAGCGCCCCAGCCCCACCGCCTGGCGCAGGCGATCCATGGTGGGCGCCGCCTCGGCCCGGGCCCGCTCGGCGCCCTTCATCAGCACCGCCTCGATATGGCCGGGATCCTCCATCAGCGCCTGATAGCGCTCCCGGGGCTCGCGCAGCTGCTCGTTGAGGTACTCGAAGAGGCGGTTCTTGGCGTCGCCCCAGCCGATGCCGTTGGCGTACTCCTGGCGCATCACCTCGGCCTCCTCGGCGCTGGCGAAGGCGGAGTAGATCTGGAACAGGGTGCAGGTATCCGGGTCCTTGGGCTCGCCGGGCTCCAGGGAATTGGTCTTGATCTTGCGCACCAACTTGAGCAGCTTCTTCTCGGCGACGAACAGCGGGATGGTGTTGTTGTAGCTCTTGGACATCTTGCGACCATCCAGGCCGTTCAGCACCGCCACCTTGTCGTCCACCACCGCCTCGGGGAGGGTAAAGAAGTTGTCCTTGAAGAGGTGGTTGAAGCGTCCCGCCATGTCCCGGGCCATCTCGATATGCTGGATCTGGTCGCGACCCACCGGCACCTTGTTGGCGTTGAACATCAGGATATCCGCGGCCATCAGCACCGGGTAGCCGAACAGGCCCATGGTGATGCCCTTGTCCGGGTCCTGGTTACCGGCCTCCTCGTTCTCGGCCACCGCCGCCTTGTAGGCATGGGCGCGGTTCATCAGCCCCTTGGCGCAGACGCAGGAGAGCATCCAGGTCAGCTCGGGAATCTCGGGAATATCCGACTGCCGATAGAAGATGGCGTTGTCGGTATCCAGGCCCAGGGCCAGCCAGGTGGCGGCGATTTCCCGCCGCGACTCCTGCACCCGCTTGGGGTCCTGGCACTTGATCAAGGCGTGGAAGTCGGCGAGGAAGTAGTAGGACTGGACATTGGGGTCCTGGCTCGCCGCGATGGCCGGGCGGATGGCCCCCACGTAGTTGCCGAGGTGGGGCGTGCCGGTGGTGGTGATACCGGTAAGAACGCGTGTCTTGGTCATGAAATCGATGGGCTCTGTCGGGATCGTTGACGAATGGGCCCATCTTAACGCGGCGCCCCGATCAAGGCGACCGGGGCGCCGGCCGCTCTGCCTGGTTTAGCCGACCACGGAAGCGGGATCGACGCTCTCCAGGCCGAAGGCCTCGGCCACGGCGGCATAGGTAACCTGGCCCTGGTGCACATTGAGCCCCGGCAGGAAGTGGGGGTCGTCGGCCAGGGCCTGTTTCCACCCCTTGTCGGCCAGGGCGATCACGAAGGGCAGGGTGGCATTGGTCAGCGCCTGGGTGGAGGTGCGCGCCACCGCCCCGGGCATATTGGCCACGCAGTAATGGACGACCTCGTCCACCACATAGGTGGGCTCGGCATGGGTGGTGGGCTTGCTGGTCTCGAAGCAGCCGCCCTGATCGATGGCCACGTCCACCAGCACGCTGCCCGGCTTCATATCGGCCAGCATGGCGCGGGTGATCAGCTTGGGGGCGGCGGCCCCGGGCACCAGCACGGCACCGACGATCAGGTCGGACTCGCGCACCACCTCGTCCAGGGCATCGGCGGTGGAGAAGACCGTCTTCATGCGCCCCTGGTAGCGATCATCCAGGGTCTCCAGGCGCGGAATCGACTTGTCCAGCACCGTCACCTCGGCGCCCAATCCCAGCGCCATGCGGGCGGCGTTCTCGCCCACCACGCCGCCGCCGATCACCGCCACCCTCGCCGGTGCCACCCCGGGCACCCCCGGCAACAGGATGCCGGCCCCACCCTGGGCCTTCTCCAGGCTATGGGCGCCGGCCTGGATGGCCATGCGTCCGGCCACGGTGCTCATGGGCGCCAGCAACGGCAGGCCGCCCTGGCGGTCGGTGATGGTTTCATAAGCGATACAGGTGGCGCCGCTGCCCATCAGCCCCCGGGTCAGGGCCTCCTCGGCGGCCAGATGCAGGTAGGTGAAGAGGGTCTGGCCGGCGCTCAGGCGTTCCACCTCCTCGGGCTGGGGCTCCTTGACCTTGAGGATCAGCTCGGCCTCGCGCCAGAGTGTCGCCACCGCCTCTTCCAGCTCGGCCCCGGCGGCCCGGTAGTCGGCATCGGGGAAACCCGCGCCTTCCCCGGCGCCGGCCTCTACCGTCACCCGATGACCTCGGGCCACCAGCTCCCGAGCCCCGGAGGGGGTCAGGGCCACTCGGTATTCGTGGTTCTTGATCTCCTTGGGAACGGCGATCTTCATGGCACCTCCTGATCAACATCGGTGACTGGCGTGAGATCATGCTCTCATTACAGCACAGTCATGCAATCACGATAGTTCCACGGAGATATTTGGAGATATTTCTGGAATCACGGAATTGATGCAGAATTTTCGCCCGAAATCAGGGTGCCTCACAGACCAGGGCGGCACCGTAACGCTCGCGGAAGGTCGCCGGCAGGCGACGGGGGCGTCCACTGGAGAGCTCGATACAGGCGAAGCGGGTACGGGCCCGCAGCAGGGTACGGTCATCGGCGGGGCGGCGCAGCTGGAAGCGCCGGGTCAGGGTCAGGCGACCGTCGCTGGCGACGATCCAGGTGGCCAGGGCCAGCCGCTCTCCTTCGAAGGCCGGCGCCAGGTAGTCGATCTCGTGACGGTGCACCGCCATGCCACGATCCAGGGCCCGGTAGTCCTCCAGGGTCAGGCCCAGGGAGGCGGAGTGGGCCCAACTGACCCGCTCGATCCAGCGCAGGTACTCGGCATTGTTGACGTGGCCATACTCGTCGATGGCGGCGGCCTCCACCTCGAGCTCGAGGACGAAGGGCTCCGGTAGGTCCCAGCTCATTCCTGGCCTCCGTCCCTGGGGGTGCCGCACCGCCAGCAGGCCTCGAAGACGCCCTCCAGGCGCTCGCCGCAGCCCGGGCAGGCCCAGGCGGGACCATGGGCAGCGCCCTCCAGGGCGTCACGAATCAGCGCCGCGGCCCGGGCGGCATTATGGGGGGCCACCCAGACCTCCGGCTCGCACTCCCCCAGGGGCAGCTCGCCGGCGCCGCCGCCCAGGGTCATGTTGCGCAGCTCCGCGGGGATGCCGGCGGCCGTCAGCAGGTTATGCAGATGGCTCACCAGTAGCCCGTTGCTATGGGCAAAGACCCGCACATAGGAGGGCGCCGACATCAAACCTCAGTCCCGGAAGACCCGGACGCCCAGGGCCTTCAGATACGAGGTTTCCGGAATGGCCGGATGCACCGGATGATCCGGTCCCTGGTGGCCCTGGTAGATCACCTGGCCGTGGCGATCCTGGTGGCGCACCGCGCCACGCACCACCTCCACCAGCCGCTCGGGGGCCAGGTGCATGGAGCAGGAGGCGGAGAGCAGCAGGCCATCGCGGCCCAGCAGGCGCATCGCCTCGCGGTTGAGCCGCGAATAGGCCCGCTCGCCGTTGGGGATGTCCTTGCGCTTCTTGATAAAGGCGGGCGGGTCGAGGATCACCACGTCGAACTGCTCGCCGTCGGCCTTGAGGGCGGCCAGGGCCTCGAAGGCATCGCCCTCGCCCACCGCCACCTGGTCGGTCAGGCCATTGAGGGCGGCGTTCTCGGCGACCCGCTCCAGGGCCTGGGCGGAGGCGTCCACGCAGAGCACCTCGCGGGCGCCATGGGCGGCGGCCTGCACGCCCCAGCCGCCCACATAGCTGAACAGGTCGAGGACCCGCTTGCCGGCCACCAGGCCGTTGAGCCAGGCACGGTTGCTGCGGTGATCATAGAACCAGCCGGTCTTCTGGCCATCCAGCACCGGGGCCACGAAGCGCACGCCGTTCTCCTCCAGCAGCACCTGGTCGGGCAGCTCGCCGTGGACGACCTCCACCTGGGCCTCGAGCTGCTCCTGGCGACGCCCGGAGGAGTCGTTCTTGAAGACGATGGCCCGCGGCGAGAGGACCTTGTCCAGGGCCGCCACCACCTCCTCGGCGAGGCGCTCCATGCCCAGGGTGTTGAGCTGCACCACCAGCACATCGTCGAAGCGGTCCACCACCAGGCCCGGCAGCAGGTCGCCCTCGCCGTGGACCAGGCGATAGAAGGGCTTGGCATAGAGCCGCTCGCGCAGGCCCAGGGCCTGCTTGAAGCGGTGCACCAGCAGGGAGCGGTCGAGGCGCACCTCGGCGTCCCGGGAGACCACCCGGGCGCAGATCAGCGAGTGGGGGTTCACGTAGGCGATCCCCATGGCCTTGCCATTGGCCGCCTCGATCACCGCCTGGGCGCCGGGCTCGATGCCCTTGAGGGGCGTGGCCTCGATATCGATCTCGTTGGAGTAGAGCCACAGATGGCCCGCCTTGAGGCGGCGGTCGGCATTCTTCTTCAGGCGCAGGCGTTCGGTCACGGAGCTCTCCGTCAAGCAGGCGTTTGGTTCATGGGGGCATTGTACCCCAGGAGGGGCCATCAAGCGGCCCCGGATCAGTGTTGGCAGGCGGCGCAGTAGACGCTGGCCCGCTGGCCGAGGGTCACCAGCCGCAGTTCGGCGCCGCAGCGCCGGCAGGGCTGGCCGTCACGCCCATAGACATTGAGGCGCTGGGCGAAATAGCCCGGCTCGCCGGTGCCGCTCACGAAGTCGCGCAGGGTGGTGCCCCCCTGGGTGATGGCGGCGGCGAGCACCTCGCGGACCGCCGCCGCCAGACGCTCGTAGCGTTCCTGCGAGATACGCCCGGCGGCGCGGCGCGGGTCGATACCCGACATAAAGAGCGCCTCGCTGGCGTAGATATTGCCCACACCCACCACCACGGCATTGTCCATCAGGAAGGGTTTCACGCTCAGGCGACGCCCTCGTGACAGCCGATAGAGGCGCGCCCCGTCGAAGGCCTCGGAGAGGGGCTCCGGCCCCAGGCGCGCCAGGCGCGGGTCGCTCTCCGGGCTCCCCCGGAGCCAGTCGACGAAACCGAAGCGGCGCGGGTCGTGATAGCGCAGCACGCCGCCATCGTCGAGCACCAGGTCGATATGGTCGTGCTTGCGGGGCAGCTCGCCGAGGCGGGCGATACGCAGGCTGCCGGACATGCCCAGGTGCCAGATCAGACTGCGGGAGTCGTCCGCCAGCGGCATCAGCAGGTACTTGGCGCGGCGCCCCAGGGCGCCGACACGCGCCCCCACCAGGGCATTCTCCAGCCCCTCGGGCACCGGGGTGCGCAGGCGCCGCTCGCGCACCCGCACCTCGCGGATCTCGCGCCCCTCGACATGGGGCGCGATTCCCCGCCGCGTCGTCTCGACCTCGGGCAATTCCGGCATGTCTCGATCGCCTCCTTATCGACTGATGGAGCGGCCTGTGGAGGTGCGCGAGCCTCGCGCCTCCCTCTCTATCATCCGGCGCGAGTCCCCGCCGCGTCGTCTCGACCTCGGGCAATTCCGGCATCTGATGCCTCCTCGGTACCGGTCAGATACGCAAGAACCCGGTCGAAACCGGGTTCTCGGGGCAGGCCGACTCGCCTGCGGTGGAAGCGATCAAGGCTTACTTGATCTTAGCTTCCTTGTACATCACGTGCTTGCGGACGACCGGATCGTACTTCTTGAATTCGAGCTTGTCCGGAGTGTTCCGCTTGTTCTTGTTGGTGGTGTAGAAGTGGCCGGTACCGGCGCTGGACACCAACTTGATCTTGTCACGCATGACAGCTTCTCCCAGGAGTTAAGACTTAGATGCTTTCGCCGCGCTTGCGAATATCGCCGAGCACCGCTTCGATGCCCTTCTTGTCGATGATGCGCATGCCTTTGGAGGAGACGCGCAGCTTGACGAAGCGCTTCTCGGACTCCACCCAGAAACGGTGGCTGTGCAGGTTCGGCAAGAAACGACGACGGGTCTTGCGCTGGGAGTGTGAAACGTTATTACCAGTCACCGGGCGCTTGCCGGTAACCTGACATACTTTGGACATGGGAGCCTCCAACCGCGTGGCGAGTTGTTCAAAACCTGTCGGGCAAACCGGGAAGGGCGAACGGCAGGTCACCGCCTCATGCCCCCTACATTTAACCCAAGGGAATTCAAAGGCTGCACTTTATACCAGACGCGGCAAGACACGGCAAGCGCCGTGCGTCGTTCCGCCCCGGGCGGCAGCTCGGGATTCGCACTCGGAGCCGGCAGTTGCCGGCAAAATTGTCGGGGACAGCGAGGCCATCGGGGCGCCATCCTACCCCAAGCGGGGCGGGTAGGCCAGCTCTCGGCAAGCGGGCCAGGGTACGCCGTAGCTCCGGGGCTAACCTGGGGGCAGGCACTTCACAAAGACGCTGTAAACCCATCCCTGGGCGCTCGACTTTTTCGTCCCTGAAAAAGACGCTTTGCTTCGGCCTGCCCCCAGCGCCCCGTGACGTAACCTATGACCGATGTAACCCTACAGCCAGCCCCGCTCGGCGAAGGAGACCACCTCGGCATCGCCCACCACGAAATGGTCCAGCACGCGGATCTCGAAGAGCGCCAGGGCCGCCTTGAGGCGCTCGGTGATACGCCGGTCCGCGTCGCTGGGCTCGGCGACTCCTGAGGGGTGGTTATGGGCGAAGATCAGCGCCCCGGCCCCCAGCTCCAGGGCGCGCCTGGCCACCTCTCGGGGATAGACGGAGGCGCCGTCGAGGGTGCCACGGAACAGCGACTCGAAGCGGATCACCCGGTGCTGGCTGTCCAGGAAGAGGGCCGCGAACTCCTCATGACCCAGGTGACGCAGCCGCGAGGCGAGATAGGCGCGCACCAGGGTCGGCGAGGTCAGGGCCGCCTCCCTGGCCAGCTGGCTGGCCAGGTGCCGCCGGGAGAGCTCCAGGGTGGCCTGCAACTGCACATACTTGGCCATGCCCAGGCCCCGCTCGGCGCAGAAGCGCGCCTGGTCGGCCTCCAGCAGCGGGCGCAGGCCACCGAAGGCGCTCAGCAGGTCCCGGGCCAGGTCCACCGCCGAGCGCCCGGACACCCCCACCCGCAGGAAGATCGCCAGCAGCTCCGCATCGGAGAGCGCCTCGGGCCCCAGTGCCAAGAGCTTCTCCCGGGGGCGTTCCCCCTCCGGCCAGTCACGAATCGACATCGGGTGCCTCCTTGCACGACCTGGACCTTCTCCCAGTGTAGGCGCCATAACTACGCAAGGCGGGGCGCCGGTGGTAAGGTAGGCGCCTGGATTTTTCGTGCGGATACCGCCATGTCTTCACTCTCCGGCACCTCCCTCGCCGGCACTCCCCTGGCCGGCCGTCGCGTACTGCTGGGCATCAGCGCCGGCATCGCCGCCTACAAGAGCGCTCACCTGGCCCGCCTGCTGAAGAAGGCCGGCGCCGAGGTACGCGTGGTCATGACCGAGGGCGCCCAGGCCTTTATTACCCCCCTGACTCTCCAGGCCCTGACCGGCGAGCCGGTGCGCACCTCTCTGCTCGACCCCGAGGCCGAGGCGGGCATGGGCCATATCGAGCTGGCCAAGTGGGCCGAGCTGATCCTGATCGCCCCGGCCACCGCCGACCTGATGGCGCGCCTGGCCCAGGGCATGGCGGATGACCTGCTCACCACCCTGTGCCTGGCCAGCGAGGCCGACTTGGTCATGGCCCCGGCCATGAACCAGGCCATGTGGCGCCACCCGGCGACCCAGCGCAACGCCCAGCGCCTGCAGGCCGACGGCTGGTGCCTGCTGGGCCCGGACGCCGGCGACCAGGCCTGCGGCGACGTGGGACCGGGACGCATGCTCGAGCCGGAGGCGATCCTCGCCGACCTGGAGGCGGCCGACAGCCACCCCGCCGCCGGGCGCCATGTGGTGATCACCGCCGGTCCCACCCGGGAGCCCCTGGACCCGGTGCGCTACCTCTCCAACCACAGCTCCGGCAAGATGGGCTATGCCCTGGCCGAGGCCGCCGCGGCCCTGGGCGCCAGGGTCACCCTGATCAGCGGCCCGGTCACCCTGGCCACCCCCGCCGGGGTGGAGCGCCTCGACGTGGAGAGCGCCACCGAGATGCATTGCGCCGCCCAGCGCCTGGCCGGCGAGTGCGACCTCTTTATCGGCTGCGCGGCGGTGGCGGACTACCGCGCCGAGCAGGTGGCCGAGCACAAGATCAAGAAGACCGATGACGATGACGGCCTGATCCTCAGGCTGGTCAAGAATCCGGATATCATCGCCGCCGTGGCGGCCCGCACCGACCGCCCCTATGTGGTGGGCTTCGCCGCCGAGACCCGGGATGTGGAGCGCTACGCCCGGGACAAGCTGACCCGCAAGAAGCTCGACATGGTGGTAGCCAACGACGTTTCCCGGGCCGGCCTCGGCTTCGGTGCCGATGACAACGCCGCCCTGCTGCTGTGGCGCCAGGGCAACCGGGAGGCTCGTCGCGAGCTTCCCCCCCAATCCAAGCGCGACCTGGCCCGGGCGATCCTCGAGACCGCCCTGGAGGCCCAGGCGGCCCCCCAACACGCCCCCCGATAAGCACAGGTTTCTTCATGACCCATCACGCCTCCCGCCCGCGCCTGGCGGTCAAGATTCTCGACGAGCGCGTCCACGAGTTCGGCCTGCCGAGCTATGCCACCGAGGGCTCCGCCGGCATGGACCTGCGCGCCCTGCTCGACGCCCCCCTGACCCTGGCCCCCGGCGAGTGCCAGCTGGTGCGCACCGGCCTGGCCATCCATATCGCCGACCCGAGCCTGGCCGGGATGATCCTGCCCCGCTCCGGCCTGGGCCATAAGCACGGCATCGTGCTCGGCAACCTGGTCGGACTGATCGACTCCGACTACCAGGGCGAGCTGATGATCTCGGTATGGAACCGCGGCCAGGCCGACTTCACCCTGGAACCCTTCGAGCGCCTCGCCCAGTATGTGCTGGTGCCGGTGGTCCAGGCCGAGCTCGAGGTGGTCGACGACTTCGCCGCCAGCGACCGTGGCACCGGCCAGCGTGGCACCGGCGGTTTCGGTAGCTCCGGCCGTCGCTGAACGCCTCCCCGTTAGCCAAGGAACGCCCCATGCCCCAGGTCCCCGCCTCCATCTTTCGCGCCTACGATATCCGCGGCATCGTCGACGACAGCCTCACCGAGACCAATGTGACCCGTATCGGCCAGGCCATCGGCAGCGCGGCCCGCGCCCGCGGCGAGTCCACCCTGGTGGTGGCCCGTGACGGCCGCCTCTCCGGGCCGCGCCTGCAGGCCGCCCTGATGCAGGGCTTGACCCAGGCCGGCTGCGACGTCATCGATATCGGCATGGTGCCCACCCCGGTGCTCTACTACGCCACCCATGTGCTCGAGGGTACCGCCTCCGGGGTGATGGTCACCGGCAGCCACAACCCGCCGGACTACAACGGCTTCAAGATCGTGCTGGGGGGCGAGACCCTCTCCGGCGAGGCGATCACCGCCCTGCATACCCGCCTCGTGACCGGCGAGCTGAGCGAGGGCCAGGGTGGCATCCGCCAGGAGGACGTGCGCGAGGCCTATCTGGCACGCATCCTCGGCGATGTGCGCCTCGAGCGCCCCCTCAAGGCGGTGGTGGACTGCGGCAACGGCGTGGCCGGCGAGCTGGGCCCGCGACTGATCGAGCGCCTGGGGGTGGAGACGATTCCGCTGTATGCGGAGATCGACGGCACCTTCCCCAACCACCACCCGGACCCGGGCAAGCCGGAGAACCTGGTGGACCTGATCCGTAGCGTGCGGGAGAGCGGCGCCGATATCGGCCTGGCCTTCGACGGCGACGGCGACCGCCTGGGCGTGGTCACCCCCGCCGGCGAGCTGATCTACCCGGACCGCCTGATGATGGCCTTCGCCGAGGCGCTGCTCGAGGAGAGCCCCGGCGCCCGGGTGATCTTCGACGTGAAGTGCACCGGCAACCTGGCCCGGGTGATCGAGGCCGCCGGCGGCACCCCGGAGATGTGGCGCACCGGCCACTCGCTGATCAAGGCGCGCATGAAGGAGACCGGCGCTCAGCTTGCCGGCGAGATGAGCGGCCATATCTTCTTCCAGCAGCGCTGGTACGGCTTCGATGACGGCCTCTACGGCGCCGCCCGCCTGCTGGAGCTGCTCTCCCGCCAGGCCGCCGACGCCGATGCCTTCTTCGCCCGCTACCCCCAGGACCTGGGCACTCCGGAACTCAATATCACCGTCACCGACGAGAACAAGTTCGCCCTGGTGAGCCAGTTGGCCCGGGAAGGCGACTTCGGCGAAGACGGCGTCAAGACCACCCTGGACGGCATCCGCGTCGACTACCCGGACGGCTGGGGGCTGTGTCGCGCCTCCAACACCACCCCGGTGCTGGTGCTGCGCTTCGAGGGCAAGAACGAGGCGGCCCTCGCGCGCATCCAGGGGCGCTTCGCCGCGGCCCTGAAGGCCATCGCCCCGGAGCTGGCCCTGCCCTTCTGAATCACCACGATCGACACCAAGGACACGCCCATGACCGACCAACAGACCCGCGATCCCCAGCTCACCGTGGAGGTGCTCTCCGAGGCGCTGCCCTATATCCAGCGCTTCTCCGGCAAGACGGTGGTGGTCAAGTACGGCGGCAACGCCATGACCGAGGACACCCTGATCGACTCCTTCGCCCGGGACATGGTGCTGCTCAAGGAGGTGGGCATCAATCCGGTGGTGGTGCACGGCGGCGGCCCCCAGATCGGCGACCTGCTGGCCAAGCTCAATATCGAGTCGCGCTTCGTCAACGGCATGCGGGTCACCGACGCCGAGACCATGGACGTGGTGGAGATGGTGCTGGGCGGCCTGGTCAACAAGGGCATCGTCAACCTGATCAACCAGTGCGGCGGCAAGGCCATCGGCCTGACCGGCAAGGACGGCAGCCAGATCCGCGCCCGCCAGCTCAAGGTGGAGCACCAGTCCCCGGAGATGACCGCCCCGGAGATTATCGATATCGGCCATGTGGGCGAGGTGGAGCATGTCTCCACCGACCTGATCGAGATGCTCGCCGAGCGCGACTTCATCCCGGTGATCGCCCCCATCGGCGTCGATGACGAGGGCCACAGCTACAATATCAACGCCGACCTGGTGGCCGGCAAGGTGGCCGAGGCCCTGGGCGCCGAGAAGCTGATGCTGCTGACCAATGTGGCCGGCCTGATGAACGGCGAGGGCGAGGTGCTGACCGGCCTCTCCACCCAGGACGTGGACGCCCTGATCGGCGACGGCACCATCCACGGCGGCATGCTGCCGAAGATTCGCTGCGCCCTGGAGGCGGTCAAGGGCGGCGTGCAGAGCGCCCATATCATCGATGGCCGGGTGCCCCACGCCACCCTGCTGGAAATCTTCACCAATGCGGGGGTCGGCACCCAGATCCTCGACGCGGAATAAGGTGCCGCCGGGCGGCGCGATTTGCGCCGCCTCCCGGGCCTGATTAGGATGAGCCCATCGCATGGAATAATCAGAAGATGCTCATGACGCAGGAAGCTACCAAGATCAATCGCCGCGAGCAGATCCTCCAGGCCCTGGCCCTGATGCTCGAAGAGGACAGCGGCAAGCGCATCACCATCGCCGCCCTGGCACGCCAGGTGGGCGTCTCCGAGGCGGCCCTCTACCGCCACTTCCCCAGCAAGGCACGGATGTTCGAGGGGCTGATCGAGTTTATCGAGGAGAGCCTCTTCGCACGGATTCGCCGCATCCTCGACGAGACCCCGGAGGCCCTGCCCCGCTGCCAGCAGATTCTCACCCTGCTGCTGGGTTTCGCCGAGAAGAATCCGGGACTGTCGCGGCTGCTGGGGGGCGATGCCCTGACCGGCGAGACCGCCCGGCTACGGCTGCGCATGCACCAGCTGTTCGAGCGTCTGGAAACCCAGTTCAAGCAGATCCTGCGTGAGGCGGAGATCCACGAGGGGCGCCGCCCGGTGCTCGGCGCCAGCAGCGCCGCCAACCTGCTGCTCGCCCATGTGGAGGGGCGCATCAGCCAGTACGTGCGCAGCGACTTCCGGCGCCGCCCCACCGAATTCTGGGAGGATCAGTGGCAGCTGCTCTCCGCCGGCCTGCTCACCGAGGCGCGCCAGGCGCAGACGGCCTAAGGATAAGCAGGAGTCGTAGGTCGGGTAAGCGAGCCCGTAGGTCGGTAAGTCAGGCGAGCGCACCCAACGCCCCCGGAGCCGTCAACACCCGACTTACCCGCCCCACAACCAAGAACCCCCGCCGGCAGACCGGCGGGGGTTCTCGTTTCGGGCGCCTTCGGCGCCAATCGCGTACCGACGTGCGCTCCTACATTTATAGCGATCAGGCCACCAGGGCGTCGCCGATCCGCTGCTTGATCTTCTTCATGGCGTTCTTCTCCAACTGGCGGATACGCTCGGCGGAGACGCCATAGACATCGGCCAGGTCGTGGAGGGTCGCCTTGGGCTCGCTGAGCCAGCGGCGCTGGAGGATATCCCGGGAGCGCTCGTCGAGCTCCTCCAGGGCCTGCTGCAGGCGACGGGTCGCCCCCGCCTCCCAGTCGCTGTCCTCCAGTTGCACCGCCGGGTCGTAGCGTCCGTCTTCCAGGTAGTGCACCGGCGCCTGGTAGCCCTGCTCCTCCTCCTCGGCGGGGGAGGCATCGAAGCCGGCGTCATAGGCGGAGAGGCGCCCTTCCATCTCGCGCACCACCTCCGGCTTGACGTCGAGGTCCTTGGCGATGGCATCGACCTCGTCGTTGTTCAGCCAGGCCAGGCGCTTCTTGGCGCTGCGCAGGTTGAAGAACAGCTTGCGCTGGGCCTTGGTGGTGGCCACCTTGACGATGCGCCAGTTGCGCAGCACGTACTCGTGAATCTCGGCCTTGATCCAGTGCACGGCGAAGGAGACCAGGCGCACCCCCTGGTTGGGGTCGAAGCGCTTGACCGCCTTCATCAGGCCGACGTTGCCTTCCTGGATCAGGTCCGCCTGGGGCAAGCCATAGCCGGAGTAGCTGCGGGCGATATGCACCACGAAGCGCAGGTGGGCCAGGACCAGGCGGCGAGCCGCCTCCAGGTCGCTCTCATCATGCAGGCGATAGGCCAGCTCGCGCTCTTCCTCGGCGGAGAGCACGGGAATGCCGTTGACGGCCTGGATATACCCGTTCAGATCATGGCCCGGTGACAACTGGCCAACAGGCAGAAGACGAGTGCTCATAGGGTGCGTGTCTCCAAGATGCCCTTAACTCACGACAACGTTAGGTAACTAATGACTGCCCGCTTTGACCCCATGATCGACGAGGGGTTCCCGAGCGGGCCGGTACCGTTGGCTAGCGGGGGCGGATACTCGCCAGGTGACGTCCCACGGCGAGCCAGGCCCCCAGCCAACCCAAGAGTGTACTGCAAAGCAGCAGCGTTGCCGAGCCCGCGACATCCAGCCGCGGCATGGCGAAATGGGCCCCGTAACTGGCGGCCAGGGCCGAGACCGGGGTGGCCAGCCAGTGCCCGCCCAGATTGAGCAGCCCCAGCGCCAGCAGGCCGCCGCCCAGGCCATACCAGGCACCGCTATAGAGAAAGGGGCGGCGCACGAAGGCGTGGGTGGCGCCGATCAGGGTCACTACCTCGATCTCCTGGCGGCGACTCTCTACCGCCAGGCGGATGGTGTTGCCGACGATCAGCAGCACCCCCAGGCCGAACAGCAACGCCAAGGCCAGGGCGACGCGGCGCCCCAGCTCGGCCAGCTGGGCCAGGCGCTCCACCCAGGCCAGGTCCAGGCGCACCTCCTCGACGCCGGTGACGGCCTCCAGCTCGTCGACCAGGGCCCGCATGGCCGCCGGCGCCTCCCGACGCGGCATCACCACCACGCTGGCGGGCAGCGGGTTGCTCTCGAGCCGCCCCAGGGCATCGCCCAGGCCGAGGGCCTGCTGGAACTCCGCCATGCCTTCGGCGGCGGTGATCAGGCGCACCGCCACCACGTCGTCATGGGCGCCCAGGGCCTCGGCGATGCGCATCGCCTCGCCCTCGCCGACCCGGGGCTCCAGGTAGGCGGTGAGGGTGGCGCTCTCGGCCAGCTCGGCGTCCAGCAGGCGGGCGCTGTCGAGCATCAGCCACAGGCCCGCCGGCAGCACCAGGGCGATGGCGATGGCCAGCATGGTCAGCAGGCTACCCAGGGGCTGACGCACCAGGCGCCGGGCGCTGTCCTGGCCCATGGCCCGATGGTGGCGGCCCCAGGCGCGCAAGCGGCTGGAGGCCTGGGTCCGCTGGCTGCGGGCACCGCGCCGGGCGGGCGTATCGTCATGGCTCATGCGGCCTCCTCATCGGCCACCAGGCGCCCCTCGCGCAGGCGCAGGATGCGATGGCGCAGGCGAGCGATCAGCGCCAGGTCGTGGCTGGCGATCATCACCGTGGTACCGATGCGATTGAAGTCCTCGAACAGCGCCATGATATCGGCGGAGAGCTGGGGATCCAGGTTGCCGGTGGGCTCGTCGGCCAGCAGCAGGGCCGGCTTGTTGACCACCGCCCGGGCGATACCGACCCGCTGCTGCTCGCCCCCGGAGAGCTCGATGGGCAGCGCCTTCTCGCGGTAGAGCAGGCCCACCTTATCGAGGGCGGCGCGCACCCGACGGGCGATCTCCCGGGGCTCCATGCCCTGGATCTCCAGCGGCAGGGCCACGTTGGCGAAGACGCTGCGATCGAAGAGCAGCTGGTGATCCTGGAAGACCACGCCGATCTGGCGGCGATAGAAGGGCAACTGGCTGGCATGCAGGCGCTCGATATCATGGCCGGCCACCAGCACCCGGCCGCGACTGGGACGCTCCAGGCGCATGATCAGCCGCAGCAGGGAGCTCTTGCCGGCCCCGGAGTGGCCGGTCAGGAAGACCATCTCGCCGCGGCGCACCCGGAAGTCGAGGTTGGCCAGCGCCTCGAAGCGCCCGCCGTAGCGCTTGCCCACATGCTCGAAGACGATCATCGGCGGGCTCAGGCGTCGTCGCGCCGGGCGTCGTCACGCGCGAAGAGCGCGCCGACGAACTCCTCGGCGGCGAAGGAGCGCAGATCGTCCAGGGACTCGCCGACGCCGATATAGCGGATCGGCGTGCCCAGTTGCTTGGCCAGGGCGAAGATGATGCCGCCCTTGGCGGTGCCATCCAGCTTGGTCAGGGTGATGCCGGTGACCGGCACCGCCTCGTTGAAGGTGCTGGCCTGGGCGAGGGCGTTCTGCCCGGTGCCGGCGTCGAGCACCAGCATCACCTCGTGGGGGGCCTGGGCGTCCAGCTTGCCCATCACCCGCTGCACCTTCTTGAGTTCCTCCATCAGGTGGCCCTTGTTGTGCAGGCGGCCGGCGGTATCGGCGATCAACACGTCCACCTGGCGGGCCTTGGCGGCGGCCAGGGCGTCATAGATCACCGAGGCACTGTCGGCGCCGGTGTGCTGGGCGATCACCGGCACGCTGTTGCGCTCGCCCCACACCTTGAGCTGCTCCACCGCGGCGGCGCGGAAGGTATCGCCGGCGGCCAGCATCACGCTGCGCCCCTCGGCCTGGAAGTGCTTGGTGAGCTTGCCGATGGTGGTGGTCTTGCCGACGCCGTTGACGCCCACCATCAGGATCACGAAGGGACCCTCGCCCTTGGGCGGCAGGTCGAGGGGCTTGGCCACCGGCGCCAGCAGGGCGGTCAGTTCCTCCTGCAGGGCCTGATAGAGGGCCTCGGAGTCCTTGAGCTCCTTGCGGGAGACCCGGTCGGTGAGGCTGTCGATGATCTCGGTGGTGGCCTCGATGCCCACGTCGGCCATCAGCAGCTGGGTCTCCAGCTCCTCCATCAGGTCGTCGTCGATCTGCTTCTTGCCCAGGAAGAGGTCGGCGATGCCGTCGGTCAGGTTGGCACGGGTCTTGCCGAGCCCCGCCTTGATCCGCGCGAACCAGCCCTTCTTCTTGGGTGCCTCCTCCGGCGCGACCGCCGCCACCGGCTCGGGCTTATCGACGGCCTCGGGCTCGGGCGTATCGACGGCCTCGGGCTCGGGCGTATCGATGGCCTCGGGCTCGGGCGTATCGACGACCTCGGGCTCGGGCTCAGGCTCAGGCTCAGGCTCAGGCTCAGGCTCAGGCTCAGGCTCAGGCTCAGGCTCAGGCTCAGGCTCAGGCGAGACAGCCTCGTCGACTGGCGCCGACGCCGCTACCTCGGGCGCGGCTTCGGTGACCGGCGCTTCGTCCTCGGCATCTGCCGTTTCACTCTCGGACGCCTGGGCCTCCTCGAGCCGGGCCTCCTCGGCCTGTTGCTGCTGCTCTTCCTGTTTCTTCTTGCGCTTGAAAAATCCGAACATGGGGGGATCTGACCTCGAGGTCTGAAGAATCGGCTCATCCTACCACTGCCAATCATTACTGTGGATGCGGATAACCCGGTGAGATGCCCTCGCCCCTGACACGACGAACCACATCCTCCTCTTGCCGCCGCCAATCATTACTGTGGATGCGGATAACCCGGTGAGATGCCCTCGCCCCTGACACGACGAACCATATCCTCCTCTCGCCGTCCCCGGCCATGACTGGGAATAAGGGCGGGGGTACAATCCCCGCCATGAAACGACGTCCTTCTTCTTCCTCTCGCCAGCGCCGCGCCTCGTCCCGGGGGGCCGCCTCAGGGCCTGGCCCGGGTGGTCGCGGCAAGCTGCGCATCATCGGCGGCGACTATCGCCGCCGCCAGTTGCCGGTGCCCGATAGCCCCGGCCTGCGCCCCACCCCGGACCGGGTCCGCGAGACCCTGTTCAACTGGCTGACCGGGGTGACGCCCGGCGCCCGGGTGCTGGACCTCTATGCCGGCACCGGCGCCCTGGGGCTGGAGGCGCTCTCCCGGGGCGCCCGGCAGGCCTGCTTCGTGGAGCGCGAGCCCCGGGTGGCCCAGGGGCTCGGCAGCAACCTGGCGACCCTGGGGGCTGATGACCGGGGCCGGGTCCTGACTCAGGCCACGGAGGCCTTCCTGGCCGGCCCCGCCACCCCCTTCGACCTGGTCTTCCTCGACCCGCCCTTCCGCCAGGGGCTGGCGGAGGCGGCCTGTGTCGGCCTGGAGGAAAACGGCTGGCTCGCCCCGGAGGCATGGATCTATGTGGAGGTGGAGCAGGCGCTGGCACTGAGGGTACCGGCCCACTGGCGACTGCATCGGGAGGTTAAGGCCGGCGATACCCTGGGGCGCCTCTACCAACGCCAGTTGTGCCAGGCCCCGCCGTCGCCGGCCGGCGACGCTTGCTGAGCCGCGCCAGCCATCGTACGCTGCGCCCTGTAGGCTCATGCCACACGCCCAGCGATCAGGAGAAACAGGATGAGTATCGAACTCTTCAACCAGCTCGAACAGAAGGTGTCCCAGGCCGTGGAGGCCCTGGAACTGCTGAAGATGGAAGCCGAGGAGCTGCGCGAAGAAAACAGCCGCCTGAAGCAGGAGCACGACGAGTGGCAGCGTCGCCTCAATGGCCTGTTGAGCAAGTTTCAGGAGCTGGACGGCGGCGGTCAGTCCTAGGCTCTGTACGAAAACTGTCTGCGCTCGCCCATACGGCGTTAAAAATCGGCTCAAAGTACTCATTTACACCGCGTAAACTCCGTCTTTTCGCCGATTTTTGCCTTGTCTGGCCATCACTCGCCGACTTTTCGTACAAAACCTAAGCCATCTCCGCCGGGGGCGCCAGGGCGAGCGACATCAGCACCGCGTCCTCCCGTGGCGCCCCGCTCCCCCCCGGATAGTAGCCCCGGCGCCGCCCGTCCTCCGTGAAACCGGCGGCCCGATAGAGCGCCAGGGCCGGCGCATTGCCGGCTCGCACCTCCAGCAGCAGCCGCTCGCTCCCCCACCCCCTCGCCGTCTCGATCACGCGCTCCAGCAGCCGCCGCGCCAGGCCGCGCCGCCGGGCCCGGGGCGACACCGTGATGGCCTGAAGCTCCGCCTCGAAGGGCAGCCGATAGACGATCGCCTGCCCCAGCAGCGCCTCCCCATCGCGTACGCCCCAGCCCCGGGCCGCCTCGTCCTCCAGGGCATCGGCCAACTGGCGCTCGCTCCAGGGGTGGGGCTGCCCGGCCCGCTCCAGGGCCAGCAGGGCCGGCAGGTCCGCCCGCCCCAGGCGGACGAGCTCAGGCATCGCCATCGCCGGTCCAGGCCTGGCCCAGGGCGAACAGCCCCGGCCACAGGCCACGCTTGGCCTCGCCGTCCCCGGCCAGCTCGGCGAGGCTCGGCCCCTGCCAGGCGGGTAGCGCCAGGCCTTCGCTGCGCTCGCCGTCGATGGCCAGCACCCGGCCGAGCTCCGGCGAGAGGCCGAACACCAGCAGCCGCTCCGGGTGCCAGCCGCGCCCGGCGATAAAGGCCTTGAGTCCCTCCCGGGCCTCCTCCAGGGGCGCCTCCACCGGCAGCCCCTCCATCAGCGGCCAGTCGAAACGCTGCAAGGCCGGGGCCGCCAGAGGCAGGCCGGCGGCACGCCCCAGGTTATTCAGCAAGCGCTGCTGGCTGGCATTCGGCGCCTCGGGGAGGAGCACCAGCCAGCGCCCCTCCAGGGCCATCAACTGTACGGAGAAACGCAGCGCCCGCTGGGGCGCTGCCGGCGAGGCGACGGGGACCACGGGCTGGGCGGCGTGGGTCTGGGCCTCCGGCGGCGTGGCGACCAGGGCCTGGGGCGCCTCGCCCAGCAGGGCCTTGGCCCGCCCCGGCCCGGCGGTCGCCTCGGGCGATGCCTGGGTCGATGCCTGGGTCGATGCCTGGGGCGTCGCCTCGGCGGGCGCGTGGGTGGGCGCCGCGGGCTCCTGCAGCAGCGCCTGCAGGCGGGCCCGGGGCGCCTGAGCCGCCACCGGCGCCTCCTCGGGCCAGTCGCAGGCCGGGGTCTCGGCCGCCCCGGGCAGCCGATAGCGGGCCGTCCAGGCGGTCAATCCCATGGCCTCCAGGTACTGGAGGCGCTGCGGCTCGTTGATCACCGGCCGCCGCCGCGACAGTTCGGGGAGTCGGGGCGCTCGCCGCCCCGGGCGGCCCACTCCTCCGGGGTATAGGGATGCAACGCCAGGGCATGCACGGGGCCGGCCAGCTCGTCGGCCAGCAGGGCGTAGATCTGCTGGTGGCGCTTGACCGGCAGCATGCCGCCGAAGCGCTCGGAGACCAGGGTCACCTTGAAGTGGGTCTCGGAGTTCGGCGGCACATGGTGCTTGTGGCTCTCGTTCTCCACCAACAGCATGCTGGGCTCGAGGGCCTGGAGTTTCGCTTCGATGGACGCCTGTACGCTCATGGGAGCCTCGCTAGGGGAGAGGGAAAGAGCCTCCATTGTACTCATTCGGCCAGGCGCCGACGATGGTCCTCGCGGCGCGCCGCCTCACTCAGCGGCAGGCGCCGCAGGCTGGCCAGCAGGGCCAGCAGACAGGCCAGGCAGCCCAGCCAGAGGGTGGCCTGCACCGAGGCCAGCCAGCCGGTGGCCAGCACCAGGCCGACCACGGCCACCCCCAGGGACTGCCCCAGGGTACGGGTGGTGCTCATCACCCCGGAGGCGTTGGCACTGCGCTCTCGCGGGATGCTGCTCATCAGCTCGCGATTGTTGGGGGCCTGGAAGAGCCCGAAGCCCAGGCCGCACAGCGCCATGCGCCACAGGCTGTCGGCGAGGCTCGCCTCGGGCCCCAGCAGCGCCAGGGCCGCCAGGCCGCTCATCAGCAGCCCGAGCCCGGTACTGGCCAGCAGGGCCGGATTGACCCGATCCGCCAGGCGCCCGGCCAGGGGCGCGGTGAGCATGATGATCAGCGGCCAGGGGGTGAAGAGCCAGGCGGTCTGCAGGGGCGAGTAGCCGAGTTCCTTCTGGTAGTAGAAGGAGAGCGCCACGAAGACCAACCCCTGGGCGATAAAGGTCAGTCCCTGGGCCTGGATGCCCAGGGCGAAGCGCGGTTCACGGAAGAGTCCCAACCGCAGCAGCGGATGGCGGGCGCGACGCTGGCGGAACAGGAAGCCAGCGCCGCAGGCCAGGCTCAGGGCGAGCAGGGCCAGTCCCCAGGCATCGCCATGGCCCAGGGCGTCCATGGCCAGAAAGAAGCTAACCAGCATGGCCGCCGAGAGCAGGGCCCCGGCCAGGTCGAAGCCGCCCTGGCGGCGCGGCTCGGTGGGCAAGGCTCGCCAGGCCAGCATGGCGGCGATCAGGCCCAGGGGCACATTGAGGGCGAACAGCCAGGGCCAGTCGGCGACGGCCAGCACCAGCCCGCCCAGGGCCGGCCCCGAGGCATAGCCCACCGCCACCACCATGGCGCTGAAGCCCATGGCCGCCCCCAGCAGCCGCGAGGGGAAGACCTGTCGATAGATGGAGGGACCGATGGAGAGGGTGGCGGCGGCCCCCAGCCCCTGGAGGGCGCGGAACAGCAGCAGGGTCTCGAAGCGCCCGGAGAGGGCCGCCCCCAGGGAGGCGACGGAGAACAGCAGCAGCCCCGAGAGGTAGAGGCGACGCCGGGTCAGCAGCTCGCTCAGGGCGGCGCACAGCAGCAGGCTGGCGCCACACACCAGTTGGAAGCTGGTCACCACCCACACCGCACGGGCCTCGGAGATGGCCAGGTCGCGGGCGATGGAGGGCAGGGCCACGTTGATCATGGTGACGTCCACCACCATGATCAGGGTGCCCAGCACCAGGGTCAGGACGGCCAGGCGGCGCTCGGGTCCCGGCAGGCCATCGTCGCCGGGGCGGGTGGAGAAGAGTCGGCTCATGAGGTTCCGTTTATGCCAGCGCAACGAAAAGACCGGCCGCGGCCGGTCTTGGAGGACGGTGAGGCGATCCGCTTAATCCGGGTCGCTTTCCATCAGCAGGGCATCGTCGAACTCGGAGATCTCCAGGGGCGCCTCGTCGTCCAGGTCCATGGCCAGGTAGCTGTGCTCGACCCGCAGGAAGCGCTGGAAGAGCGCCCAGTCGAGGGTCTCGGGCCAGAGGCGCTCGTCCTCCTCCCAGGCTCGCAGCTCGGTCTCGAGGATCTCCAGGTAGCGCTCCCGGACGAAGGCCTGCAGGGCCTCCGGGGTATCCATCTCGGGGATCAGGTAGATGGTACTTTCCCGATCGATGTCATCGAGGGTCAGGTCATCCTCGCCCACCGTGGGCTCCAGGGAGTTGATCCAGTCCAGGAAGGGCTGGGTCGGCTTGACGCTCAGGGCGGAGCGGTTGAGCAGTTTCATCGCACTCTCCTCGATGACGATTCCTGGGCATTATGGGTGCAAGGGCTCGCGGTTACCAATACTTCCCGCCCCGGTTCATGCGCCCCCACGGAAGGAGGCGCTCCCCTTCAATCGCCTTCGGGGCGCATGGCCGGGAACAGCAACACATCGCGGATCGAGGCGCTGTCGGTGAGCAGCATCACCAGGCGATCGATACCGATGCCCTCGCCGGCGGTGGGCGGCAGGCCGTATTCGAGAGCGCGCACATAGTCGGCGTCGTAATACATCGCCTCGTCGTCGCCGGCCTCCTTCTCGGCCACCTGCTCGCGGAAGCGCTCGGCCTGGTCCTCGGCGTCATTGAGCTCGGAGAAGCCGTTGGCGATCTCGCGGCCGCCGACGAAGAACTCGAAGCGCTCGGTGACGAAGGGGTTCGAATCCTTGCGGCGTGCCAGCGGGCTCACCTCGGTGGGATACTCGGTGATAAAGGTGGGCTCATGGAGGCGATGCTCCACGGTCTTCTCGAAGATCTCGATCTGGACCTTGCCCAGGCCCCAGCCATCCTTGACGTCGATATCCAGGCGCTCGGCGATCTGACGGGCGGCGCTCTCGTCGGCCAGGGCCTCGGCATGGATATCCGGGTTGTACTCGAGGATCGAGTCGAAGACGCTCAGGCGACGCAGCGGACGGCCGAAGTCGTACTCGAAGGTCTCCAGCACCTCGCCGTCGCGGTTGCGCACGGTATTGACCACGGTGGTGGTGCCCAGCACCTCCTGGGTCAGGGTGCGCAGCATCGCCTCGGTGAGGTCCATCAGGTCGTTATAGTCCGCGTAGGCCTGATAGAACTCGATCATGGTGAACTCGGGGTTGTGCCGAGTGGAGAGGCCTTCGTTGCGGAAGTTGCGGTTGATCTCGAAGACCTTCTCGAAGCCCCCCACCACCAGGCGCTTGAGGTAGAGCTCCGGGGCGATGCGCAGGTACATGTCCTGGTCCAGCGCATTGTGGTGGGTGATAAAGGGGCGCGCCGTGGCACCGCCGGGGATCGCCTGCAGCATGGGGGTCTCCACCTCCATGAAACCGCGGGCCTCGAAGAAGCGGCGCATGGCGCTGATCACCCCGGCGCGGGTCGCGAAGACCTGGCGCGAGTCGGGGTTCATGATCAGGTCCACGTAGCGCTGGCGGTAGCGGGCCTCCATGTCGGTGAGGCCGTGGAACTTGTCGGGCAGCGGGCGCAGGCTCTTGGTGAGCAGCTTGGCCTCTTCCATCATCACATAGAGGTCGCCCTTGCCGGACTTGTGGACCGGCCCCCGCCCGGCGACGATATCGCCGATATCCCAGCCCTTGACGTCCTCGAGCACCTCGGCCGGCAGCCCCTTCTTGTCGACATAGAGCTGGATCTGGCCGGAGACGTCCTGAATGACGATAAAGGGGCCCCGCTTGCGCATGATGCGCCCGGCCACCGCCGCCTGGCGCCCCAGCGCCTCGAGTTCCTCCTTCGCCTTGTCGCCGAGCTCGGCCATCAGCTCGGCGGCCTGGCTGTCGCGGCGAAAGTCATTGGGGAAGGCACTCGCCCCCTGGGCAACGGCCTGCTCGCGGCGCGCGGCCAGCTTGGCGCGGCGCTCGGCGATCAGGTGGTTCTCGTCCTGCTGGGGGCTATCCGTGGAGGGGCTCTGGTTGGCCATGTCGCTACCTGTAGTCGAGTTAAGCTTGGGCAAAGGGGCTGGCGGAAACGGAGAAGAGGCGCCGGCACGCGGCGAGGCCTCCGCCCCGCCGCGATGGGCGAGGGTCAGAGACCCTGTTTAAGGCTGGCTTCGATAAACTGGTCCAGGTCGCCGTCCAGCACCTTGTCGCAGTTGCTGGTCTGCACGCCGGTGCGCAGGTCCTTGATGCGCTGGTCATCCAGCACATAGGAGCGGATCTGGCTGCCCCAGCCGATATCGGCCTTGGACTCCTCCGCCTCCTGCTTGGCGGCGTTGCGCTTCTGCATCTCGTGTTCCCACAGCTTCGCCTTGAGCTGCTTCATGGCGAAGTCGCGGTTGGCGTGCTGGCTGCGCTGGCTCTGACAGGCCACCACGATGCCGGTGGGCTCGTGGGTGATACGCACCGCCGAGTCGGTGGTGTTGACGTGCTGACCACCGGCACCGCTGGAGCGGTAGGTATCGACCCGCAGGTCGGCCGGGTTGATCTCCACCTCGAAGCTGTCGTCCACCTCCGGCGACAGGAACACCGAGGCGAAGGAGGTATGGCGCCGGCCGCCGGAGTCGAAGGGACTCTTGCGCACCAGGCGATGCACCCCGGTCTCGGTACGCAGCCAGCCGAAGGCGTAGTCGCCCTGGACATGGAGGGTCGCCGACTTGATACCCGCCACCTCGCCGGCGGAGGCCTCGATGATCTCGGCCTTGAAGCCGTGATGTTCGGCCCAGCGCAGGTACATGCGCAGCAGGATATTGGCCCAGTCCTGGGCCTCGGTGCCGCCGGAGCCGGCCTGGATATCGAGGTAGGCGTTGTTCTCGTCCATCTCGCCCGCGAACATGCGCCGGAACTCCAGCTTCTCCAGAGCTTCCTGGAGCCCCTCGAGCTCCTTGCGCACCTCGTCGACGGTGGCCTCGTCCTCCTCCATCTCGGCCAGCTCGAGCAGGTCGCGGCTGTCGCCGAGGCCCTGATCGAGCTCGTCGATGGTCTGGACGATCTGCTCCAGGGAGGCGCGCTCCTTGCCGAGCTTCTGGGCGTAGTCCGGGTCGTTCCAGACGTTGGGGTCTTCCAGCTCGCGGGAGACTTCTTCTAGCCGATCCTTGCGTTCGGCATAGTCAAAGATACCCCCTCAGGACGTCTGTCCGTTCGGACAGGTCCTTGATGAGGTTATGAATGGGATTGGTTTCCAGCATGGGGGCGTCTCGCCTCGATCTGCGGTGAACAAACGGCCGCCTACCCCGAGAAGCATCCCCGGGGCCGGGCGGCGCGGAAAGGGCATCATTGTAGCGAACCTGACGCCGGGCCGCATCCGCCACGATGCCCCCAAACGCCAGGAGCCCGGCCGGGGCCGGGCTCCTGGTTCGTCGAACGACGCGGCTTAGAAGCGGTAGGTCAGCTGAGCACCGAACCCATGGGCCTCGTTCTTGTAGTCGGCACTGAAATCACCTCGAAGATCCCCCGGTCCGCCCTGCTCAACCCGAGTGCTCCGCTCGGTGAGATAGGAGTAGGCGAAGTCCAGGGTCAAATCCTCCATAGGCGTCCAGCCCGCGCCCAAAGAGAAAATCCGCCGATCGTCCGAGGGGATGCGGACACTACGATCATTGTCATTGGTGGGCGTATTATCCAGGCTGAGGCCGGCCCGCAGCGCCAGCTGCGGATTCAACTGATACTCGCCCCCCACGGCGAAGGCCCAGGCATTGGAGTAGTTCTGCTCTTCCCGAGTGATCACGGGCCTAGACTCTCCTGTCACCAGAATCTCATCGAAGCGACTCCAGCGGGTCCAGGAGGCACCGAACATCAGCTTCAGGCGATCCGACATCTGCTGGGTCAGGGAGAAGTTGACGGTCTCCGGCGTGGTCAGATCCAGGCTGGCATCGTCGGTCATGGCGACGTTACCGGCGGGATCTATGGCCCGGAAGTCGCCGGTCAGGGTGTAATCCACCTTGGAGCGATAGGTCAGGCCCAGGGTGGTCTCCGGCACCGGTTGATAGATCACCCCCAGGTTATAGCCCCAGCCATCGTCATCGCCCTCGATTCGGGAATCAAGCTCGGTACTAACCCCGATCGGAACTTGGCGATGCAGCTCGCCCTCTACTCGGTTATAGGTAATCCCGGCCCCGACCGACCACTGGTCGTTGATGCGATAGGAGAGGGTCGGCTGGGCGCTGACCACCCGCACTTCGGTGTAGTTGCCGAAAGTTCGCCCAGCAAATGTATCTTCATAGTCTGTATTCGAACCAAAAGGCGCATAGACACCGAAGCCGAAGGCCAGGCGCTCGTTAAGCGGTTGGGCATAGAAGGCAAAGGGGATCAGCTTACCGGGAACCATGTCGCCTTCGGCAGTAGAACCGCCTGTACCGGGCACGGTGCTTGTATATTCAACATTGCTGATCTCGCTACTGACATCGAGATAGGTACCGCCGGCACTAATCTGGGCCCGGTTCAGGAAGGACATCCCCGCCGGGTTGCCGAAGACGATGGTGGCATCATGGACGTTGGAGCTGCGGCCGGCGTGACCATAGCCCTGGCCACTGACGCTCTGTTCGTTGATCTGATAACCGCCGGCACTGGCCTGGCCGGCGAAGGTGACAGCGGCGATGGCCACGGCTAAGGAGAGCTTGTTGAACTTGTTCTGCATGGTCACGACATCCTTTTCAGGGGTGAGCTGTGCGTTGTTATAAACCCGCGCCGGCGGGCGATGACGTGCCCCCAGTGTTGGCGCAACCCCTGGGGAAGATCAAGGCCAAACGTTCGTTTTAATGCAATATTTGCTAATACTTTAGTCGCACGACTGTTTGACCTCCTGAACTTTCAACCACTTGCCGAGTCGCCGCCGGGCACCTCGTCCTGTCCCGGCAAGCGCTGCTTGACCTAGGTGTTACTCACAGGTTCTACACTCCCGGTAACCATCGACCCGCGAGAGACGCCATGAAAGTGATCGAACTGGCCCGGGCCGCCGGGGTCACCGGCGAGACCGTGCGCCACTACACCCGCGAGGGACTGCTGCACCCCTCCCGCGATCCGGATAACGGCTACCAGCGCTACGCACACCGGGACCTGGAGCGGCTGCGCTTTATTCAGCGCGCCCGTACCCTGGGCTTCAGCGTCGCCGAGATTCGCGACATCCTCGCCCATGCCGACCAGGGCGACTCCCCCTGCCCCCTGGTCCGCGACCTGCTGGCCAGCCGCCTGCCGGAGATCCGCGCCCGTATCCATGAGCTCGAGGCGCTGGCCGCCCGCATGGAGCAGGCACTGTCGGCCTGGGAAGCGATGCCCGACGGCACCCCCGATGGCCATAGCCTGTGCCGCCTGATCGAGAGCTTCCCCGAGCCCCTCGGCGATACCAAGGCCGATGCCTCATACGATGCCGAGCCCCGGGAGGAGACACCATGAACGCCCAGTCATCACTCCAGCGCAGCGTCCCCGGCATGAGCTGCCAGGGCTGCGTCAAACGCATGCGCGAGGCGATTCAGGCCCGGGATCCCGAGGCCGAGGTGATGGGCGAGCCCGCCGAGAAGCGCCTCACCGTCACCTCCTCGCTGGATGGCGAGACCCTCGACGCCATCCTCGCCCAGGCCGGCTACCCGACCGGCGAGATCGCCCACGCCGACGAGGCGCCCGATGCCGCGCCAGCCGACGAGGACAAGGCGCCCGCCGCCCAGGCCCCGTCGGCGGCGGAGCACGCCACCACCCGGCGGCTGGCGATCGGTGGCATGACCTGCGCCAGCTGCGTGAAGAGCGTGCAGCAGGCCCTGGAGCGCACCCCGGGCGTGGCCACCGCCAGCGTCAACTTCGGCACCCGTACCGCCCAGGTCCATGGCAGCGCCGACGCCGAGGCACTGATCCGGGCCGTGCGCTCGGCGGGCTACGAGGCCGAGCCGATCGTCGACCTGCGCCAGGCCGAGGCCAGCCGCGCCGAACAGGATGCCAGGGAGTATCGCCGCCGCCTGCACGGCAGCTTCTGGTCGCTGGCGCTGGCGGTGCCGCTGATGGCCAGCATGTTCTTCTTCCACCCCCACCCGGTGGGTCCGGGGCGGTTCTTCTGGCTGGTAATCGGGCTGCTGACGCTGGCGGTGATGGCCGGCCCCGGCCGCCACTTCTTTATCAACGCCTGGAAGAACTTCCGTCATCACCAGGCCAATATGGACACCCTGATCGCCATGGGCACCGGCACCGCCTGGGGCTACTCCATGGCGGTGGTGGTCTTCGCCCCCTGGCTCCCGGAAGTGGCCCAGGGCATCTACTTCGAGGCCTCGGCCATGGTGATCGGCCTGGTGCTGCTGGGCAACGCCCTGGAACTGCGCGCCCGGGGCCGCACCAGCGATGCCCTGAAGCGCCTGCTCGATCTGCAGAGCCGCACCGCCCGGGTGATCCGCGACGGCGAGGAACGAGAGGTGGAGATCGACGCGGTGCGCGAAGGCGACCACATCCGCGTGCGCCCCGGCGAGCGCCTGCCGGTGGACGGCGTGGTGGTGGAGGGCGCCAGCCATGTCGACGAGTCGATGCTCACCGGCGAGCCACTTCCGGTGGCCAAGGGCGTGGATGACGAGGTCAGTGCCGGCACCGTCAACGGCAAGGGCGGGCTGGTCTACGAGGCGACCCGGGTCGGCGCCGATACTCGCCTGGGCCAGATCACCGAGCAGGTGGCCAGCGCCCAGAACTCCCGCCCGCCCATCGGCGCCCTGGCCGACCGCATCTCCAGCATCTTCGTACCCTCGGTGATGATCATCGCCGTGCTGACCGCCCTGGCCTGGTTCAACGTCGGCGCCGAGCCGCGGGTCATTCATATGCTGGTCACCGCGACCACGGTACTGATCATCGCCTGTCCCTGCGCCCTGGGCCTGGCCACGCCCATCTCCACCATGGTCGGCGTGGGCAAGGCCGCCGAGCAGGGGGTGCTGGTCAGAAACGGCGAGGCCCTACAGACCGCCAGCAAGCTCACCACCCTGGTGGTGGACAAGACCGGCACCCTCACCGAGGGCAAGCCACGGGTGACCGAGGCCCATCTGTTCTCTGCCGGGGAGGACGACAACGAGGAGACCCGGCTACTGGGCCTGGTCGCGGCCCTGGAGCGGGGCTCCGAGCATCCCCTGGCCAGCGCCCTGGTGAGCTACTGTGAGGCGCGGATCGGCGACACGGCCGCCGAGATCCGCGACTTCTCGAGCGTGACCGGCGGCGGCGTCCGGGCCAGCGACGAGCACGGCCACGCGCTGCTGCTGGGCAATGCCCGCCTGCTGGAGGAGGCCGGCATCGACCTGGGCGATGCCGCCGAGCGGGCCAGCCAGTGGGAAAAGCAGGCCCGCACCGTGGTCTACCTGGCCGTGGGCGGCGAACTGGCCGCACTCTTCGGCATCAGCGACCCGCTGCGCCACGATACCGCCGCGGCGATCAGGCGCCTGCAGGCGGATGGCCTGCGGGTGGTGATGCTGACCGGCGACAACCGACACACCGCCGCCGCCATCGCCGCCGAGCTGGGTATCGACGACTTCCGGGCCGGCCTGCTGCCCGAGGACAAGCACGCCGAGATCGAGCGTCGCCAGCAGGCCGGCGAGGTGGTGGGCATGGTCGGCGACGGCATCAACGACGCCCCCGCCCTGGCCCGGGCCGACGTGGGCTTCGCCATCGGCCAGGGCACCGACGTGGCCATCGAGAGCGCCGGCATCACCCTGATGCGCGGCTCCCTGCACGGCGTCGCCGCGGCCATCGAGATCAGCCGGGCGACCCTCACCAATATCAAGCAGAACCTGGTGGGCGCCTTCGGCTACAACGCCCTGTGCATCCCCATCGCCGCGGGGGTGCTCTACCCCCTGACCGGCATGCTGCTGTCGCCGATGATCGCCGGCGCCGCCATGTCGCTCTCGTCCATCACCGTGGTGGGCAACGCCAACCGCCTGCGCCTGCTCAAGCTCGGCGCATCGAGCGACCATCCCACCGACACGACGCCACGGGAGGCAACCCCATGACCTGGTTGATCAATCTAGCGGGCCTGGCGCTGATCGCCGCCATCGCCTGGTGGTTCTGGCTTAGCTAGGATCGACATATCGCCTAGGCGCCCAGTGGCTCGGCATGCTCCACCATCAGCTGCAGCGATTCGCGCCCCTTCCAGCGGTTGCGGTTGAGTTTGTAGGCGCAGCGCAGGCGGTCGCCCAGGCCGAAGGCGGGCAGCTCGCCGGGGGTCAGGGCACGGAACCAGATTGCCCGATGACTCATGCGACCCAGGGAGAGGTCCATCATCAGGTGGCTGCCGTCGGCACCCACCGGGCGCAGCGACTCCACCAGGAAATCCCCTTCGAAGAGTGGCGCCTCGAACTCCCGACCATAGGGGCCCAGGGCCTCGAGGGTCTCCAGGGTGGTGAGGCTGAGCTGCTCGGGCGACAACTCCCCGTCGGTCAGCACCCTGGGATAGAGCTCGGCGCCGCCGAGCTGCTCCGCCACCGCCGTCAGCACGGCCTCGCGGAAGGCGTCCAGCCGCTCCCGGGGCACCCCCACCCCGGCGGCGCCACGGTGGCCGCCGAAGCGCGGTAGCGCCTCCGGGGCCAGCTCATGGGCGCGTTGCAGGGCATCGCGCAGATGCAGCCCCTCGATGGAGCGCCCGGAGCCGGTCAACATGCCCGGGGCCGCGGCGGGGGTCAGCACCAGGGTCGGCCGCCCGTAGGCCTGCACCAGCCGCGAGGCGACGATGCCCTGGACCCCCGCATGGCCCTGCTCCAGGAAGATCACCAGGGCCGGGGCATCCTCGACCAGCGGCGCCCGGGCCAGGGCCTTGGCCTGCTCGGTCATCTCCGCCTCGATCGCCTTGCGCGACTGATTGTCCTGATCGAGGGTCTCCAGGTGGCGCGCCGCGGTGGCGTCATCGGCGGCCAGCATGAAATGCAGGGCCGCATAGGGGTCGTCGAGCCGCGAGCGGGCATTGATGCGCGGGCCCATCTGGAAGGCCAGGGTCTCGGCGTCGAAGGGCAGGCTGTCGGGCCCCAGGCGCGCCGCCATGGTGCGCCAGCAGGCGGCCTCCAGGCGGTTGATCAGGGTCAGGCCATGGCTGACCACGGCGCGATTGGCGGGACTGCCGCCCAGGGACACGCAGTCCGCCACCGTGCCCAGCGCCACATAGGAGAGCCAGGGGGAAAGCTTGGGGGTGGCCTCGGGCAGCACGCCCCAGTCGATCAGCACGCCGCGGGTCAGCGACATGGTCAGCCAGGCGACCATGCAGCCGGCGATGGTCGGGTCCGGGTAGTCGCAGTCGTCCCGGGTGGGGTTGACGGTGGCATAGGCCGAGGCCGGCGGGCCCTCCACGGGCAGGGCGTGGTGGTCGGTGACCACCACCTCGACCCCTTCGGCGGCCAGGCGAGCGATACGCGGCTCGTCGCTGCTGCCGCAGTCGGCGGTGATCACCAGGCTGGGCCGCGGCGCGAGCGAGAGGGTGCGCTCCACCAGGGGCAGGCTGATGCCGTAGCCGTCATGGATCCGGTGGCCGATCAGGCTATGCAGCTTGGCCTCGGGCACCCCGAATAGCTCGTGCAGGGTTCGGCGAATCACCACATGGGAGGTGATGCCGTCCACGTCGTAGTCGGTGAGGATGCCGATATGCTCGCCCTCGGCCACCGCCTGGGCGATGCGCTCGGCGGCGCGGCGGCCGTCGGCCAGCCGCTCGGGATGCGCCAGGTGGCGCAGGCTGGGCGAGATCAGCGGCGCCAGCTCGCCGCGGTAGTCGTCGAGGCGCCCGGCGAGGATTCGCGCCTGGAGCTCCGAGAGGCCCTCCTGCTGGGCCCGGGCATAGAGGGCCTGGTTCAAGGGACGCGACTGAATCCGCGGCCGTAGCCGCTCGTTCAACTCCATGGGATCACTGGCGGCACTCAAGTCAGGCTCCTGCAGGTAGGCACACGATGTAGAGGGGCATATGCCCACTCGGGGCTGATCCAGCGACAGGCCTTGTTCGGGGCGCGGTGCCCCCCTCCCTGGGCGCTACCGATGCCATCCCTGGCATAGCCCCCCTTCAGGCCTGTCCCCGGCGCCCTTCGCCTCGACTTCCGACTTCCGGCTTCCGGCTTCCGGCTTCCGGCTTTAGCGGCGATTCTCGGCGACGAACTGCTGTACCGCGGAAAGCTCCGCCGGCAGCACCGTGTAGCGCTCCTCGCGCTCCAGCAGGTCGTCCATATGCGGCGGCAGCGGCACCCCGGGGAAGCCCGCCTTGACCACCGCCTCGGCGAACTTGGCCGGATGCGCGGTGGCCAGGGTGATCATCGGCACGCTCTCGTCGCCCCGCTCGCGCTCGGCGGCGCGATAACCGGTGGCGGTGTGCGGGTCGAGGATCTCCTGGGTGCGGTGATGCGCCTCGCGGATCACCTCGAGGATGGTGGCGTCATCGACGCTATGGCTGGCGAAGCGTTCACGAAGGCGCGATAGCGGCGCGTCGGCGAGCGTCGCGGGTTCCGCCTGGAAGCGCTCCAGCAGCTCGGCCACGGCGGCGCCATCGCGATCGTAGGCCTCGAACAGCAGTCGCTCGAAGTTGGAGGAGACGACGATATCCATGGAAGGCGCCAGGGTCGCGACCAGTTCCTTCTTGGAGAAGTCGTTGTCGGCCAGGGTGCGGTGGAGGATATCGTTGGCGTTGGTGGCGATCACGAAGCGCTCCACCGGCAGGCCCATGCGGTAGGCCATAAAGCCGGCGAAGACGTTGCCGAAGTTGGCCGAGGGCACGCAGAAGCTCACCTTGCGGTGGGGGGCGCCCAGGGCCACGCCGGCGGCCACGTAGTAGACGATCTGGGCCATGATCCGCGCCCAGTTGATGGAGTTGACCGCCACCAGTCGGGTGCCATTGAGGAAGTCCTGGTCGGCGAAGCTCGCCTTGACCATCGCCTGGGCGTCATCGAAGTTGCCCTCGATGGCGATATTGAAGACGTTGTCCGCCAGCACCGAGGTCATCTGGCGACGCTGCACCTCGGAGACCCGGTTGTGCGGGTGGAGGATAAAGATGTCGAGGTTGTCGCAGTGGCGGCAGCCCTCGATGGCCGCGGAGCCGGTATCGCCGGAGGTGGCGCCCATGATGACCGCCCGCTCGCCGCGCTTCTTCAGGAAGTGATCGAGGATACGCCCGAGTAGCTGCAGGGCCACGTCCTTGAAGGCCAGCGTCGGGCCGTGGAAGAGCTCGAGCAGGAAGTGGTTGGCATCGAGCTGATTGAGCGGCACCACGGCGTCGTGACTGAAGGTGGCATAGGCCTCGGTGACCAGGCGACGGAAGGTGTCGTCGTCGATCTCGCCGTTGACGAAGGGCTTCATCACCCGGAAAGCGATCTCCGCGTACGACAGGCCGGCCATCTCGGCCAGTTCCTCATGGGAGAACTGCGGCACGGTCTCGGGGACATAGAGGCCGCCATCGCTGGCCAGGCCGGTGAGCACCACGTCCTCGAAGGAGAGCGCGGGCGCGCGCCCGCGGGTACTGATATAGCGCATTGTTCGATTCCTTTGCTCGCTCGGAGCCGATCCGGCGACAGATAGCGGTAGTAGCTAGAAGCGCCCCCGTATCCGCTGGGGGGCGCTTCCAGCTTCCAGCTTACGGCTTGCCGCTCGGGCGAAGCCCGGCTTATTCGTGTTCGTCGAGGGATTCCACGCGGATCCGCGTCACCGGCCCGGCGATATCGGCCATGGACTCGATCTGGCGAATCGCCTCGTTCATCTGCTGCTCGCGGGTGCGGTGGGTCAGCAGGATGATCGGCACCAGCTCGCCTTCGGTGGCCTCCTTCTGGATCAGCGCCTCGATGGAGATGCCCTGCTCGGAGAGGATGGTCGCCACCCGGGCCAGCACGCCGGGGCGATCCACCGCCAGCAGCCGCAGGTAGTAGGCGGTGTTGATCTCCTCCATGGGCAGGATCGGCAGCTGGCTGACGTCCTCATCGATGCCGCTGAAGGCCAGGTAGGGCACCCGGTAGTGGTGAGCGGTGGTGATATCCCGGGCCACGTCGAGCAGGTCGGCCACCACCGCGGAGGCGGTGGGCTCGGCACCGGCGCCGGCGCCGTAGTAGAGGGTCGGGCCCACGGCATCGCCCATCACCGCGATGGCGTTCTTGACGCCGTGCACATTGGCCAGCAGGCGCTCCTTGGGAATCAGGGTCGGGTGGACCCGCAGTTCCAGGCCCTGCTCGGTGCGCTTGGAGATGCCCAGGTGCTTGATGATATAGCCCAGGTTATCGGCCTGCTCCACGTCCTCGGCGGTGACCCGGGAGATGCCCTCGGTATAGGCCTTCTCGAACTGCAGCGGCACGCCGTAGGCGATGGAGGCGAGGATGGTCAGCTTGTGGGCGGCATCGATGCCTTCCACGTCGAAGGTGGGGTCGGCCTCGGCGTAGCCCAGCGCCTGGGCCTCGGCGAGGACGTCCTCGAAGGCTCGGCCCTCGTCGCGCATATGGGTGAGGATATAGTTGCCGGTGCCGTTGATGATGCCGGCGACCCACTCGATGCGGTTGGCGCCCAGGCCCTCGCGCAGCGACTTGATCACCGGGATGCCGCCGGCCACGGCGGCCTCGAAGGCGACGATCACGCCCTTCTCGTGGGCGGCCTGGAAGATCTCGTTACCGTGTACGGCGATCAGCGCCTTGTTGGCGGTGACCACGTGCTTGCCGTGCTCGATGGCGGTGAGCACCAGCTCGCGGGCGATGTCGTAGCCGCCGATCAGCTCCACCAGCACGTCCACCTCGGGGTTACGGGCCACCTCGAAGATATCGGCGGTGGTCTTGACGCCGGTGGTGTCGCAGTCCGGGTTGTCGCGACGCATCGCCACCTGTTCGATCACGATGGGCCGCCCGGCCCGCCGGGCGATCTCGTCGGCATTGCGCGTCAGGACATTGAAGGTACCGCCACCGACGGTACCCAGGCCACAGATTCCCACTCTCACCGGTTTCAACGTGATATCCCCTTGCTCTAGTGTTCGGTGTCCGCCCGGGTCGTCGGGCGGCGGTCCAGCGGTGGCGGTTCCGGCCGGGCCTACGCCCGCCACTCGTCATCGTCTTGCGTCTGTTCAGTCGTCGAGGCCCAGCATGGCGGCCAGGCGCTCGGCGGGCACATAGCCCGGCACCAGGCGCCCGTCGGGCAGCACGATGGCCGGCGTGCCCTGGACGCCAAGCTCCATCCCCAGATGATACTGGGCCTCGACCGGATTGTCGCAGTCCGCGGGCCCTTCCAGGGACTCCCCGCCCTTGACCCGGCTCATCGCCTCGCCGGGATTGGCGTCGCACCACACCTGCTGCAGCTCTCGAGCGCCTTGTGAGCCCATGCCGCCCCGCGGGAAAGCCAGATAGTGTACCTCGATTCCCCGCTCATTGAGCGCCGCCACCTCCTCGTGGAGACGCACGCAGTAGGGGCAGGTGGTATCGGTGAAGACGCTGACCACGGCGCGACTCTCGGCGCCACGGAAGATCACCCGCTCGGCCTCGGGGATCATCGCCAGGCGCTCGGCGCGCTCGGCGTTGCGGGCCTGCTCGGTGAGATTGACCAGCCCCTGGTCGGCGTTCTCGTAGAGGTCCCCGACCAGGAAGAAGCGCCCGCTGCTGTCGCTGTAGAAGGTCTCGCCGTTGTCCAGGCGCACCTCGAAGAACCCTTCCAGGGGGGTCGCGGTCACGCTCTCCACCGGCATCGATTCGCCGCGCACGCTCAGGCGCTCGGCCAGCTCGGCGGCGGGGTCGGCCAGGGCCGGGGCGGACAGGACGGCGGCCAGCAGGCCAGCCAGTACGACTCGTGACGCTCGTTGCATGTTCAGCCTCGCGGGTGATGTTCGGCATGCAGCAGCTCCAGGCGGGCCTGGGCCACATGGGTATAGATCTGGGTCGTCGACAGGTCGCTATGACCCAGCAACAGCTGTACGACACGCAAATTGGCCCCATGATTCAACAGATGGGTGGCGAAGGCGTGGCGCAGGGTATGCGGCGACAGGGGCCGCGAGATGCCGGCGGCGCGAGCATGGGCCTTGATGCGATGCCAGAAGGCCTGACGGGTCAGGCAGGCATCGCCGCGCCCGGGGAAGAGCGCCGGCCGGGTGGGGTCCTGCATCATCGCCCCCCGGCCGCCGCGCAGGTAGCGCTCGAGCCAGGCGATGCCCTCCTCGCCCAGGGGCACCAGGCGCTCCTTGTCGCCCTTGCCCAGCACCCGTACCACGCCCTGGCGCAGGTTGACGCTGGCCAGGCTCAGGTTGACCAGCTCCGAGACCCGCAGGCCGCAGCCGTAGAGCACCTCCAGCATGGCGCGATCGCGCAGCCCCAAGGGAGTCTCGGTGTCCGGCGCCGCCAGCAACCGCTCCACTTCGGCCTCGTCGAGGGTATTCGGCAGGTTGGGACGCACCTTGGGCAGACGCACCCCGGCCAGGGGATCGACACTCAGTCGCTCGGTCATCAGCGCCCAGCGGTAGAAGCGCCGCAGGCTGGACAGCAAGCGGGCATTGGAGCGCAGCCGGTAACCCGCCGCGCGGCGCGCCGCTAGCCACTCGGGCAGGGTCTCGGCGCCGGGAGCCAGCAGGCAGGCGTCCCGCTCGGCCAGGCAGGCCGCCCAGGCGCCGAGGTCGCGGCGATAGGCGGCCAGGGTGTGCTCACTGGCGCCCTGCTCGAGCCACAGGGCATCGAGGAAGGCGTCGATCAGGGTGGCATCGGACATCGGCGGGCCTCAAATGCAGGGAAACCCCGCCCCGCGCGAGCGGTGACGGGGTTTCCCGGCGACCTCGGCGGTGCCGGGTCGCGGCCTGGCCCGACTTAGGCCAGCTTTTCCTTGATACGGGCAGACTTGCCGCTGCGCTCGCGGAGGTAGTACAGCTTGGCCTGGCGCACGTCGCCGCGGCGCTTGACGCTGATGGAGTCGACCAGCGGGCTGTAGGTCTGGAAGGTCCGCTCGACGCCGACACCGTGGGAGATCTTGCGCACGGTGAAGGCGGAGTTCAGACCGCGGCTACGCTTGCCGATCACCACGCCCTCGAAGGCCTGCAGACGCTCGCGGTTACCTTCCTTGACCTTGACCTGGACGATCACGGTATCGCCGGGGGCGAAGGCCGGGATTTCCTTGCTCATCTGCTCGTTTTCGATCGCCTGGATCACCTTGTTCTTGCTGCTCATTGCTAGCTCCTCAATCTCTCTATCGCCACCCGGAAGTGGCCGTGATCCCGACGCTCGGCGTAGGCACGCAGACGCGGGAATCGGATGTGTGACGCGAGTCTGCCCTGGCTTATGGGGCCTCGGGGGTGGCTCGCACCTCCGCCTGACTGGCGTATTCGTCGATAAATTCATCGAGCAGTTGTCGCTGCTCTCGGCTCAATTCGCGACCCTCGAGAAGGTCGGGGCGCCTGAGCCAGGTGCGTCCCAGGGACTGCTTGAGGCGCCAGCGACGAATGGCACCATGATTGCCGCTCAGCAGTACCTCCGGCACCACCCGCCCGTCGATCTCCTCGGGGCGCGTGTAATGGGGGCAATCCAGCAGTCCCTCGTTGAAGGAGTCCTCTACCGCCGAGTCCTGGTGTCCCAGCACCCCCGGCACCAGCCGGGCGGCGGCATCGATCAGCACCATGGCGGGCAGCTCGCCGCCGCTCAGCACATAGTCGCCGATGGACCACTCTTCATCGATATCGGCCTCGACGATACGCTCGTCGATGCCCTCGTAACGGCCGGCCACCACGATCAGGGGTCCCGCCGCGGCCAGTTCCTGGACACCGCGCTGATCCAGAGGTCGCCCCTGGGGCGACAGGTAGATCACGCGGGCCGGCTGGCCCTGTGTCGCTTCGGCCTCGGCGCGCGCGGCATGAATCGCCTGACGCAGCGTCTCGACCTTCATCAGCATGCCCGGCCCGCCCCCATAGGGGCGATCATCCACCGTGCGGTGCTTGTCGGTGGCAAAGTCCCGGGGATTCCAGAATTCCAGTTCCAGCAACCCTTGCTTGACCGCTCGACCGGTCACGCCATAACGGCTGATCGCGTCGAACATCTCCGGGAACAGCGAGACAACACCTATCCACACGGCAATCGATTCCAGGCATCGGCCCCGGGGGTTCCGCCTCGGGCGGTAGACCCTAGGGTCAAAAATCGGGATCCCAGGCCACCGTCATGCGGCCGGCATCGAGATCCACGTCGAGTATCACCTCATCGGGCAAAAAGGGCAGCAGCCGCTCCTTGCCGTCGGCGGCACCGCGCACGACCATGACGTCGTTGGCGCCGGTCTCGAACAGGTAGGCCACACGCCCCAGGGCTTGTCCCTCGGCGGTCACCACCTCGAGTCCTTCCAGCTGGTGCCAGTAATACTCGTCCGCGGGCAGCTTTGGCAGCGCCGACTTGGGCAGCAGGATCTCTGCCCCGGCCAGCCGCTCGGCGGCGTCGCGGTCGTTCACCCCATCGAGGCTCGCGACCAGTCCCTTGCCATGGCGACGCCCCTGAGTCAGGCGGTACTTCGCCACCCGACCATCGAGACGCACCCACCACTCGGGGTAGTCGAGAATGCCCTCCATGGGGCTGGTGTAGGAGTACACCTTGAGCCACCCCTTGACCCCGTAGGAGCTGGTCAGTTTACCCAATACCACGTGCTGTGCATCGGGGCTGTCCTGGGGAGAGGTCATGGCGGTTTCCTGCACCGGGCTCACGATCAGGCGCTGGCCTGCTTGCGAGCTTCCTTGATCAGCTCGGCGACGCGCTCGGAGAGCTGGGCACCCTGATCCTGCCAGTGGGTGACGCGCTCCAGGTCGACGCGCAGACGCTCTTCCTGGCCACGGGCCACCGGGTTGAAGAAGCCGACGCGCTCGAGGAAACGACCGTCGCGGGATTTGCGAGAGTCGGTCACGGTCAGGTGATAGAAGGGACGCTTCTTGGCGCCACCACGTGCCAGACGAATGGTAACCATGGCGTTAAACAGTCCTTCGGTTGGATTGCTGAAATTTGGAGTCTTCAGGGCGTGAGCGGACTCACGACCCAGTCATGAAGACGCGACATTCTACGGAAAGCGGCACCGTTTGGGAACCTTTTTCCTTGACAGGCCGCCGACCCATCTGGGAAGGGCCGGCGTCGGGCGCGAGAATCCGCGGCGCCTCGGCCTAGCTGTGATCTCTCGGTAGGTTGTTCATCCGGAGCCAACCCGGAAAACTGGGGGTGCGAACCAAACCAACCTCCAGGAGGCCCGGATGAACACCCATAAGAATGCCCGTCTCACTCCCCATGGTCGAGCCCTGCTGGTCCGCCGAGTCCTCGAAGAAGGG
>NZ_BRCY01000023.1:0-50911 GCF_023708045.1 Halomonas sp. NCCP-2165 | reverse complement strand
AGCAGTGAAACCGCTCAGCGCCGATGGTAGTGTGGGGTCTCCCCATGCGAGAGTAGGTCATCGTCAGGCACTTCTTCAGAAACCCCAGCCGTTGGCTGGGGTTTCGTCGTTTAGGGGCCTCCCGTTAGAGTCCCGGAGCCCGGCGCGATTATCGTCAGGCACCTCTTCAGAAACTCCTGCTGTCCAAGTCGGCCCGATCCCGTATCGACACGTTTTATCGAAAGCAACCCAGCTCTAACGAGGCTGGGTTTTTTTATGGCTTCCCAACCTGATGGAGAAAACCGACGGCATGTCCCGTTCAAAAATCGAAACTTCCTCTTCCGCGGAGAGCGGTAGTCGCCCGTCCCTCGGAGATCCCCTGGTACTCGGCCTGAGTATTGGCTTTATTGTGCTCTTCGTCGGTGCTTCCCTCTACGATATCGAGGGAGTGGCCGGTGCTATCTCATCTGGCTTCGCCTGGACGGCGAGGGTGCTGGGCTCCTATTTCCAACTTCTGCTGCTGGCGACCTTCTTCGTGGCGATCGGAGTAGCACTCTCGCCGGCGGCCCGTGCCCGGGTGGGAAATCTCGACACTCCGGAGATGAGTACCTTCAAGTGGCTCTCGATCATCATGTGTACCCTGCTGGCCGGGGGAGGGGTATTCTTCGCTGCCGGTGAGCCCGTCTATCACTTCGTGGTCACGCCACCGGCCTTCGACAGCGAAGCGGGCAGCGCCGAAGCGGTAAGTGGTGCCCTGGCACAATCCTTTATGCACTGGGGCTTCCTGGCCTGGGCGGTGCTGGGATCCTTGACCGCGGTGGTACTGGCCCATGCTCACTATGTTCGCGGGCTTCCGCTGCAGCCGCGCACCCTGCTGGTACCCGTCCTCGGCGAGCGCCTGATGCGTGGCCCCCTGGGCGGGGTGGTGGATGCCTGCTGCGTGATCGCCGTGGTGGCGGGGACCGTGGGGCCGATCGGCTTCCTGGCAACGCAAGTCAGTTTCGGCTTGCATGAGCTGGTGGGGGTCTCCCAGGGGTATGGCACCCAGTTGCTTATCCTCGCCGTGCTGGCCAGTATCTATGTGGCGTCGGCGATGAGTGGCATTCAGCGTGGGATTCAGCTATTGAGCCGCTTCAATGTCCTCCTGGCCCTGGCGATTGCCCTGGTGATCTTCCTGTTCGGGCCGACGCTGTTCCTGATCAATGCCTATACCCAGAGCCTGGGGGCCTATGTCACCTCCTTCTTCACCATGGCCACCATGACCGCGGAGACGGCGCCGGCTTGGTGGATGCAGTGGTGGACGGTGTTTTTCTTCGCCTGGTTTATCGGCTACGGGCCGCTGATGGCGATCTTCGTGGCGCGTATCTCCCGGGGGCGCACCATTCGCCAGATGATCCTGGCCGTGGCGGTGTTGGCCCCTATCGCCACCACCGTCTGGTTCACCTTGCTGGGGGGCTCGGGCATTCACTATCAACTGAGTGGCGCCATCGATCTCACCGAGGCCTTGAATAACTTCCAGTTCGATGTGGCGACCCTGACCGTGGCCCAGGCCTTGCCCGGGGGCACCGGGATGGCCCTGGCGATCCTGCTGCTGACCTCCATCTTCGTGGCCACCACCGGTGATTCCATGAGCTATTCGATCTCGGTCGTAGCCACCGGCCATGATGCGCCGAGTCCGCTGGTGCGCGCCTTCTGGGGCATCGCCATGGCGCTGATGGCGGCGATCCTGCTCTACATGGGGGCCGGCCAGATCGGTGCCCTGCAGCAGTTTATCGTGATCACCGCCATTCCGGTCTCCCTGGTGCTGCTGCCGTCACTCTGGACCGGGCCCCAGGCGGCCCTGGCCATGGCTCGTGAGCAGGGCATCCTGCGCGATTAAAGCGAGCGAATAGGCAACGCAACACGCCCGGCCATTGGCCGGGCGTGTTGCGTTGGGAGGAGCGTTTTGGTCAGCCCACGCCCTGGTCGATCCTGGCGTCGGCGACCGTGCGGAAACCGGTGCAGCTCAATAGGGCGCCCAGCACGGGGTAAGGGTTAGCCCACACCCTGGTCGATCATGGCGTCGGCGACCTTGCGGAACCCCGCAATATTTGCCCCCAACACCAGGTTATGGGGCTGGCCGAACTCCTTGGCGGTGTCGGCGCAACGCTGATAGATGTCCGCCATGATGGACTGCAGCTTCTCGTCCACCTTCTCGAGGCTCCACTGCTGCATGCTGCTGTTCTGGGCCATCTCCAGCTGGCTGGTGGCCACGCCGCCGGCATTGGCGGCCTTGCCGGGGCCGTAGTCGATGCGGGCGTCGAGGAAGCGATCCACGGCGCCGGCGGTGGAGGCCATGTTGGAGCCTTCGCTGATGGCGCGAACGCCATTGGCCAGCATCGCCTCGGCATCCGCTTCGGTCACCTCATTCTGGGTGGCCGAGGGGAAGGCGATCTCGCCCGGAATGCGCCATACCGCGTGACCGTCGGATGGGTAGTCGCGGGCATCGATATAGGTGGCATCCGGGTGATGCTCGACGTACTCGCGCAGGGAGGTGCGCTTGACCTCCTTGAGCAGCTTGAGGGTCTCGAGCTTGATGCCGGCGGGATCATGGAGGCTGCCCTGAGAGTCGGAGCAGGTCACCGGCAGGGCGCCCAGTTGATAGAGCTTCTCGATGGTGTAGATGGCCACGTTGCCGGCGCCCGACACCAGGCAGGTCTTGCCGTTCAGGGTGTCGCCGCGGGCCGCTAGCATGTTCTGGGCGAAGTAGACCGCGCCGTAGCCGGTGGCTTCCTTGCGTCCCAGGGAGCCGCCCCAGTCGAGGCCCTTGCCGGTCAGTACGCCCTCATAGCGGCCGGTCAGGCGCTTGTACTGGCCGAACAGGTAGCCGATCTCGCGACCGCCGACGCCGATGTCCCCGGCGGGCACGTCGGTGGTCGGGCCGATATGGCGATGCAGTTCGGTCATGAAGGCCTGGCAGAAGCGCATGATCTCGGCGTCGGACTTGCCCTTGGGATCGAAGTCCGATCCGCCCTTGCCGCCGCCGATGGGCAGGCCGGTCAGGGCATTCTTGAAGATCTGCTCGAAGCCCAGGAACTTGATGATGCCGGCGTTGACGCTGGGGTGGAAGCGCAGGCCGCCCTTGTAAGGCCCCAGGGCGGAGTTGAACTGGATGCGATAGCCCTTGTTCACGCGCACCTTGCCGCTGTCGTCCTGCCAGCAGACCCGGAACATGATCTGGCGCTCGGGCTCGACGATGCGCTCGATGATGCTGTGATCATGGTAGTGGGGGACCTGGTCGAGCAGGGGGCGCAGGCTGTCGAGAACCTCCTCGGCGGCCTGGTAGAACTCGGTCTGGGCGGGGCTGGTGCGCTTCAGGCGCTCCAGGGTGTCGTGTACATAGGGCATGGGGGTGTCCTGTCGATGGCGCTAAAAAGTGCGACCGCATGGGGCCGCTATCGTTATGAAAAATCCTTCCACATGGCGCACCAATATAATGCAATGCACCCTTATGCAGCAACTGCATGGGTTATACGGAAAAAGGTCGTGAATATGAGGCAAAATCACTTCAAATTGGCGAGCTTTTCTGCACTCATGTGGGGCATTAAGGATAATTCATAGACGTTTATTTAACGAAGAGCCTCGAGTGAATCATGTTTGATAGACTATGGTCGCCACTCGTCGGCGTTGGAGACCCCCGTGACCCTGACTACCCCGGCCCTGTTGTTTCCGGCCATTTCGCTGCTGCTGCTCGCCTATACCAATCGCTTCCTGACCCTGGCGCAGCTGATCCGCAAGTTGGCCGACGAGGAGCGAGACCAGCACCATGAGGTGGCGGCGCGTCAGATTCTGATGCTGCGTCAGCGCATCAGCCTCACCAAGCGCATGCAACTGGCCGGGGTGCTGAGCTTTCTGCTCTGCACCCTGTCGATGTTCGCGCTCTTTCTCTCCCTGGAGATGCTCGGCATGGTGCTGTTCGGCATCAGCTTGCTGAGCCTGTCGGTCTCGCTGATCTACTCCCTGTGGGAGGTCACCATCTCGACCAATGCCCTGAACGTGCAGCTGCAGGATATCGAAGCGCTCAAGCAGTCCCGCGCCCCGCGGGAATGATCTCGACGCGGTGGCGGTGGGCGCTTAGACTTGGCGGCCCCAAAACAGGAGATCAACGTGATTCCCCAGCACCTGCTGCTCTTGTGTCGTCCCGGTTTCGAGCATGATCTGGCCGCCGAGGTTAGTGACAAGGCCGCCGCCCTGGGGTGGGGCGGTGATGCCGCCTTCGTTGCCAATGGTGGCGTGGTCGATTTTCGCGTTGCCGGCGAGGCGCCGGTCAATGGGTTGCATCGTGACCTGCCCCTGGCCCATCTGGTCTTCGCCCGCCAGTCCCTGGTGGCGTTGCCGCCTTTGGTGGGGCTCTCGCGGGAGGATCGTCTATCGCCGATCCTCGAGCAGGTCCAGGCCAGTGGCTGGAGCTTCGAGTCGATCTGGCACGAGACACCGGATACCAACGATGGCAAGGCCCTGGTGGGGCTTAGCAAGGCGCTGGATCGTCCCCTGACGTCGCTGCTCAAAAAGCGCGGCGCCTTGCGGCGCAAGGCCGGCGGGCGGCGCCTGCACTTGTTGTGGACGGCGGGGGATGCGGTGCAACTGGGAATCAGCTTTCCCGGCAATCGCAGCGAGCACCCCGGCGGCATCGTGCGGTTGCGTTTCCCCAAGGCGGCACCGAGTCGCTCGACCCTCAAGCTGGAAGAGGCCTGGCACTGTTTCGTGCCCCGGGACGCGTGGCCGGCGCGGCTCCATGAGGGCATGCAGGCGGCGGATCTGGGTGCCGCCCCCGGCGGCTGGACCTATCAACTGGTGGCCCGCGGCATGCATGTCTATGCCATCGATAACGGCCCCATGGACAAGGCATTGATGGCCAGCGGCCAGGTGGAGCACCTGCGTGAGGACGGTTTCGTCTGGGAGCCACCGGGACGGCTGGACTGGCTGGTCTGCGATATCGTCGACAAGCCGGCCCGGGTCATGGCGATGATCGAGCGTTGGCTGGTGCGGCGCTGGTGTCGCGAGGCGGTGTTCAATCTCAAGCTGCCGATGAAGCGGCGCTGGCAGGAGGTGGCGCGCTGCCTGGCACATCTCGAGGCGAGTCTCGGCGAGGCCGGGGTAAGGGCCGAGCTGCGGTGTCGTCACCTCTACCATGATCGGGAAGAGGTGACGGTACATGTCCGGTTGCTGGACTGAGGTCGTGGCCGCGGAGAGCCGGCTTCAGTAATGCTCGTAGACGCGAATATGCTCGTCTTCGGTGAGCAGCGGCAGGATATGCTGCATCACGCGTTCACGTTCGGTGCTGTTCTGCCAGTCGCGCCAGGCGCTCAGGTCGCGCCACTGGGTGATCAGCAGGCGATGCTCCGGGTGGCGGCGTTCGCGTAGGCTCTCCCCGGCGATAAAGCCGCGGGCATTGATGACGGCGCGCATGGCTTCCCTGGCCGCGGCATCGTATTCTTCTTCGAGCCCCGGCATGATCCGGCGCTCGATGATGATCTTGATCATGTGACTGCTCCCTAGCCGGCTGGCCGAGCCGGCGACGACGTTCGAGGATACTCATGGCCGATACTGCCAACGACCTGCCCAAGGCGGATGCGCATCTGGACACCAGCGGGCTCTACTGCCCCGAGCCGATCATGTTGATGCACAATCGGGTTCGCGACATGCAACCCGGGGAGGTACTGGCGGTGACCGCCACCGACCCCGCCACCACTCGGGATATCCCCAAGTTCTGTAGCTTCCTGGGCCACGAATTGATCCACCAGTCCGAGCAGGACGATACCTACACTTATCTTATCCGCTTGGGCTAAGGCGGCGCCATGGGGCGGCGTAAACGCCGCCTCACGGTTACTTGGCCACCATCAATGCCAGGGCCTCGAGGGTCGCCGGATCCTCCTCCTTGATGCGATTGGCGATCACCCGCTGGAAGAAATAGACCACCCGGTGGCGGCTATGTCCCGGATAGAGGCAGTCGTCGCCCATCAGTACCGGGGTGGCGGTGACGCGGTTCTCGTCCACCAGTAGGGCCTCCACCTCGCCGTTGCTGTAGAGCCGCCAGCCGAACACCTGCTTGAGCTGCCAGGGGGTGTCGTCGTCATCCATGCACAGGGCGTGGGTGCCCTGGTTGTCGGGGAGCTGCTGGATCAGGGTGGTCTCGCCGGTTTCTTCATAGTCGAAATAGGCGGCGGCATGCTCGAGCTCGAAGACCTTGTGTTCCGGGGGGCTGTGGAAGATCTCCTCGGTCTCCGGGTCCCGATAGCCGACGAAGTGGCCATGCTCGGGATCGTCGAGGGCATGGCAGGGCGTCAGGGCCTCCATCCAGGGCACCAGGCCCACGATGTCGCCATCCTCGCGCAGGCCCCAGGCCAGCAAGGGCATGCCGTAGAGGGTGTCGGGGTCTGAGGCCAGGCGATAGAGCATCTCCAGGCCGTCGAGCTCGGGACAAAGGCGCAGCAATCGGCGCTTGGCCAGTTGCCGTTGTCGCATGGTCTCCAGGTCGATGACCTGGGCGGAGCGGGGGGACAGTGGGATACCCATGATTACCCTCCTTGCACGGCGTGGTCACGGCATCGGGTCGACTAGCGGGTCGCCCGCGAAGCGCCTCGGTTCACTATTAGCACAGTCGCCAGTGGAAAGTTAAGCCCCTTGGTTCAGTCCACAGGCCTCGCGGAGCCGTGCCCAGAGCGCCCGGTGGCTGGCCTGGGCCGCCTGGAACTCGGCCCAGGGGGTGGCGGGCGCTTCCAGGGAGAACCAGCGTCGGTGATAGTCGCGGATCGGGGCGCGGGCCACCTCATGGGCGTCATAGAGTCGCGCCAGGGCGCCAAACCAGGTCTCGGCCTGGGTCGCCAGGGTGTCGAGAAAGGGCCTAACCCGGGCGGCGAGCTGCTCCTCATTGACCCGCCGCAAGGCGTCGCGGCGTTCGCAGGCGGCGCCCTGGCGCAACCGGGTGGCGAGCAGGGCATTGGTTTCGGTCAGGCGTTGGTTAGCGAGCATCAGGGTGCGCAGCAGCCGCGCACTGAGCGGGCTCTCCTGCAGCGTCTGGAGATGGCCCTCCAGGGTGGCGGTGTCGAGCCGCCAATCGGGGTTGAACTGGTTGCGGGTCGCGGTCTCCAGGTAGTCGAGGGCGGCCAGGTAGGGGGCCAGGTCATCGACGCCCCCCGGCGTCAGGGGGCGGCTGGCACGGGAGAAGCTGCCCACCCATTCGCTGGAGCCGAGCAGGGCATTCCAGCTGACCCGGGCCAGTTGTTCGCCCTTGATGGCGGCGAGGCGCTCGAGACGCGCCCGGTCGGACGCGTCGAGGGCCTCGGCCACCTCGCTATCCCGGCAGGCGGCCAGTCGGCGCCATAGTTCCAGTTCATAGTGCCAGCGCTGGCTGGGCGGGGCGACACGGCCCAGGGCGCTGTTGCGCTGCGCCACCAGGGTGGTGATATGGCAGCGCCGCAAGGCATGCACGGCGAGGAGGCCTTCGCGTGTCTCGGGGATCTCGAAGAGGCGCTCATCCGGGGCGGGGAAGGCCGGAATATTGTCCGGAGAGGCCGGCGACGGGGGCGTCGTGGTCAGCGCCTCGGCCAGCCGGCGCTGGTAGTCCACCAGCAGGGCGTCGCTGGCGCCCTGCTGGTCACAGCCGACCAGCAGCAGGCCGGCCAGCAGGGTGACGAGTCTAGTCGCTTTGTGCCACATGGCGTCGTCCTTCGCTGACGGCCCGGCTGATCGCCTGAAGACGCCAGCCCAGCAGCAGGGCCGCCACGCTCAGGCCGGCCACCAGGCCGATCCAGTAGCCGTGCACCCCCAGCGGTGCGATCCATGGGCCGAGGCCCCGGGTGCCCAGCCAGTGACCGCCGGCCAGCCCCACCAGCCAATAGGAGATCAGGGTGATCACCATGATGATACGGGTGTCCTTGTAGCCGCGCAGGGCACCGGCCATGGTCACCTGCAGCGAGTCCGAGACCTGATAGAGCATGGCCAGTACCACCAGCGTGAGGGCCAGGCGCTGCACCTCGACATTGTGAGTGTAAAGGGCGATCACCGGTTCCGCGCCGAGCCAGATGATCAGGTTGTTGAACAGCGCGATCCCCAGGCACACGGCGATGCCGTTCCAGGCCACGAAGCGTGCCGAGCGCACTCCGCCGCCCCCCAGGGTATTGCCGACCCGCACCGTCAGCGCCATGCCCAGCGACAGGGGCAGCATAAAGAGTATCGAGGTGAAGTTGAGGGCCACCTGGTGAGCCGCCACCGTGACCTCGCCGAAGCTGGCCACGAAGAGGGCGATCAGGGTAAAGAGGGTCACCTCGACGAAGATCGCCACGCCGATGGGCAGTCCCACCACCAGCAGCTGGCGAATCAGGTGCCAGCTCGGTGGGGTGGGGGCGCGCCAGAGCTCGACCGTGCCGAGGGTCCGGCTGCGCCGGGTATAGCGGCACATGGCCAGCCCCATGGTCCACATGGAGAGCGCCGTGGCGATGCCGCAGCCCCAGGCACCGAGTGCCGGTAGCTGCTGGATCGGTGCCGGCAGCCAGTCGCCGAAGAGTCCGGTGAGGCCGGCTCCGCCGTAGATCAGCACGAAGTTGCTGGGGATATTGACCCCCAGGCCCACCAGGCTGATGGTCAGGGAGGGGCGGGTATGGTTCATGCCGTCGGAGAAGGCACGCAGGGCCTGGAAGAGCGCCACTCCCGGCATGCCGAAGGCCACCGCCGAGAGGTAGCTCGTCGACAGTTCCGCTACCTCCTCGGGGACCCCCATCAGGCGGAAGATCGGCATCACCGTGAACCACAGTAACAGCGCGGCGATCAGTCCCAGGGCGAGCGCCACCCACAGGGCCTGGTGCACATTGGGACGAATTCTCGCCTGGCGCCCGCCTCCCAGCAACTGGGCGACGATGGGGGTGAGTCCCATCAGGGTGCCGGTCATGAACAACATCAACGGCATCCACAGGCTCGACCCCACCGATACCGCGGCCAGGTCGGTGGCGCTCTGGCGTCCGGTCATCATCACGTCGGTGACCCCCATGCCGGCCTGGGCCAGTTGGGCGCCACAGATCGGCAGGGCGAGACGAATCAATAGCGAGGTCTCCCGCCGGCTGGTAGCCAGCAGGGGTGAGGCATGAGCTGCCAAGGGCGTACTCCTTTCAGCGGGGCATCTACTGGGATGCCTGTCCATTCGGGCAAGGCCCCTAGTCTAGCAATAGCCGAGGATATTCGTCGCCGCCCTCGCTCCCTATAATGGGGCCCATTTGCCAGCCGAGGAGAGACCGTGGAGCACCGCCTCGACGACGTGATCGCCCTGTTCGATGGGCTCTTCGCCGACACCTATGCGACCCGATTGGTGCGTGGCGGCGACGAGCCCCTCTATCGCCCCGCGGATGCGGACTGCCCTTACCATCGGGTGATCTTCGCCCGGGGCTTCTACGCCAGCGCCCTGCACGAGATCAGCCACTGGTGCATCGCCGGGGCCAGGCGGCGCCAGCAGGAGGATTACGGTTACTGGTATCTGCCCGATGGCCGCGATGCCGAACAGCAGCACGCCTTCGAGGCGGTGGAGGTGGCGCCCCAGGCCCTGGAGTCGCTGTTCGCCGCGGCGGCCGACCGCGACTTCCATGTCAGCGTCGACAACCTGGGGGAGGTCGAGGTGGATCGCCACGCCTTCCAGGCGCGGGTGACGGCGAGGGCCGAGCGCTATCTCGAGGAGGGGCTGCCGCGGCGTGCCGCGGCCTTCCGGAAGGCCCTGACGGCCTACTATCGCCAGGGGCAGTCACTCGGGGCGGCGATTGCCCGTGGGCGAGCGATGCTGGCCCCCACGGCGCTACCCGCCTAGCATCGCCGGGGCCAGTCACTCGGGGCGGCGATCGCCCGTGGGCGAGCGATGCTGGCCCCCACGGCGCTACCCGCCTAACATCGCCGGGGAGCCGCGGTTTTGCAACGCCACCGCCTTGTCGGCCCCTCAGTCCTCCTCGCGCAGGCGCTGATGCAGGGCCAGCATCACCTGCACCTCCTGGTCGGCGCGCAGCGGCTCCAGGCCCAACTCGCCGAACAACTCATTGCGCAGGCGAAACCACTCGCCGCTGGGCAGGTCGGGGTAGAGCGACTCCGCCGGGGCCAGCTCCACGAAGGGGTCGAGGCCGAAGGCATCGAAGAGCCGCGCCAGGGCCGATTCGTCGTCGCTGATCCCGGCGGTCAGCAGGGTCTCGTTGAAGTGGTCATTCTCCAGCTCGCGGATCACGTCCAGGGGGCTGACGCCGAGCCCCTCGAGCTCCTCCAGGCTGTAGTCTCCCAGGGCGACGAGTTCGTCATGCAGCCAGCTGTCGTCGGGCTGGATCAGGGTGTGCTTGACCTGCCCATCGGGCAGGCTCCAGGCGATGGCCAGGGGCAGGCCGCCTTCTTCTCCGGTCTCGACGGCGATAAAGCCAGGAAAATCGGCCATCTTCAGGATTCCTCTTCGGGCTGGGGCAGGGCAAAGAAGGCACGCGCCGTGGCGCTGGTGGCCTCGGCCAGGGCCGTCGGCGTCTCGCCGCGCCAGTGGGCGATCTCGTCCAGGATAAAGGGTAGCAGCGCCGGTTCATGGCGCCGGCCCTTGAGCTTGGCGGGTAGGTTGCGCGGCAGCAGGTAGGGGCAGTCGGTCTCCAGCATCAGGCGGCTGGCGGGGATGTCCCTTACCAGCTCGCGCAGGTGGTGGCCGCGCCGCTCGTCGCAGATCCAGCCGGTCAGGCCGATATGCAGGTCGAGGTCCAGGTAGCCGTGCAGGGTAGCCCGCTCGCCGGTAAAGCAGTGCACCACCGCCTGGGGAATATCGTCCCGCCAGTGGGTCAGCATCTCGGTCATGCGCCGCCCGGCGTCCCGCTCATGGATAAACAGCGGCAGGCGGCCCTCGGCGGCCTGCTGTAGCTGTGCCTCGAAGGCGCGCTCCTGTTCGGCGGGGGTGGAGAAGTTGCGGTTGAAGTCGAGGCCGCACTCGCCCACCGCCACCACCTCGGGCTGAGCATGGAGTGCCGCCATGGCGGCGGCCAGCTCGCCATTCCAGCGACTGGCATCGTGAGGGTGGACCCCGGCGGTGGCATAGCAGCCGGGGATCTCGCGAGCCAGGGCCACCGCCTGCTCGGCATGCTCCCGGTCGGTGCCGGTGAGGATCAGGGTGGTGACATTGGCCGCCCGGGCTCGCGCGATCACCGCCTCCCGGTCCCGGGTGAAGCTCTCATGGGTCAGGTTGGCGCCAATGTCCACCAGCGGCGCCGGCGCGCGCCGGCGCAGCGCCTCGGGTAGAACGTCATCGAAGTCGGCCAAGGCCAGGATCTCCTTGCTGAGCGGGCGCCTAGTGTAACCAAGCCCACCCGACCTCGGCCATGCGTTACACTAGCGCCTTTGCCGATTCGATGAGGATTGCGTGTGACCCTGTTACGTCTGGAACAGCTGCAGCTCGCCTATGGCCCCCAGGTGCTGCTCGACGGCGCCGAGCTGGTGCTGGAGAAGGGCGAGCGCCTGGCCCTGGTGGGCCGCAACGGCACCGGTAAGTCGACCCTGCTTAGGCTGGTCTCCGGGGAGATCCTGCCCGACGGCGGCACCCTCTGGCGGGCGCCGGGCCTCAAGGTGGGGGTGCTGGCCCAGGACCTGCCGGTGGCCTCCGGGGAGACCATCTTCGACGTGGTGGCCCAGGGCCTGCCCGAGGCCGGTAGCCTGCTCGCCGAGTATCACCACCTGGTGCAGCAGGACGACCCGGACATGAAGCGCATGGCGACCCTGCAGACCCAACTGGAGGCCATCGACGGCTGGTCCTTCAGCCAGCGTATCGATGTGATCCTCACCCGCCTGGGGCTGCCGGCGGACGACCCGATGACCTCCCTCTCCGGGGGCTGGCGGCGCCGCGTGGCCCTGGCCCGGGCCCTGGTGGCCGACCCCGACCTGCTGCTGCTCGACGAGCCCACTAACCACCTGGACCTGGACACCATCGCCTGGCTGGAGGAGCAGCTGCTGGCCTTCAATGGCGCCGTGCTCTTTATCACCCACGACCGTGCCTTCCTGTCGCGGCTGGCTACCGGCATCCTGGAGCTCGACCGCGGGCGCCTCGGCCGCTATCCCGGGGACTACGCCAAGTATCAGGCCCAGAAGGCCCATGAGCTGGAGGTGGAGGCCAAGGAGAACGCCGAGTTCGACAAGAAGCTGGCCCAGGAAGAGGCGTGGATTCGTCAGGGCATCAAGGCCCGGCGGACCCGTAACGAGGGGCGGGTAAGGGCGCTGGAGCAGATGCGTCGCGAGCGCGGTCAGCGTCGCGAGCGCCAGGGCACCGCCAACCTCTCGGTGGACAGCGGCGAGCGTACCGGCAAGCGGGTGGTGGAGCTGATCAATGTCACCCAGCGCTTCGGCGACGAGACGGTGATCCGCGATCTCAGCCTGGAGATCCAGCGTGGCGATCGCATCGGCTTTATCGGTCGCAACGGCGCCGGCAAGACCACCCTGCTGAAGATCCTGCTCGGCGAGCTGGAGCCCAGCGAGGGCCAGGTGCGCCTGGGCACCAACCTCAAGGTGGCCTACTTCGATCAGTTGCGCGCCGGCCTGGAGATGGACAAGAGCGTTTACGACAACGTGGCCCAGGGCAGCGACCGGGTCACCGTGGGCGGCAAGGACCGCCATGTGATCAGTTACCTCCAGGACTTCCTGTTCACCCCGGATCGGGCCCGCCAGCCGGTCAAGGTGCTCTCCGGCGGCGAGTCCAATCGCCTGCTGCTGGCCAAGCTGTTTACCCAGCCGGCCAATGTGCTGGTGCTGGACGAGCCTACCAACGACCTGGACGTGGAGACCCTGGAACTGCTCGAGGAGCTGCTGCTCGACTTCGACGGCACCCTGCTGCTGGTCTCCCACGACCGGACCTTTATGGACAACGTGGTGACTGGGGTGCTGGCCTTCGAAGGCGACGGCCGGGTACGCGAGTACGTGGGCGGCTACAGCGACTGGGTGCGCCAGGGCGGCAAGCTGCCGCCGGCGCCCTGGGAGGGGGCGGCGCGCCAGCGGGCCGAGCCGGTGGCCGAGAGCGTCGAGGCGGCGCCCCAGAAAACGGCCAAGCCCGCCGCCAAGAAGCCCGCCAAGCTCTCCTACAAGCTGCAGCGGGAACTCGACGGCCTGCCGGCGCGTATCGAGCAATTGGAAGCGGAGGTGGCCGAGTTCGAGGCCAAGGTGGGCGATCCCGACTTCTACCAGCAGGAGGCCACCCGGGTCACCGCGACCCTGGAGGCGATGGGCGCCAAGCAGGCGGAGCTGGACGAGGCCATGGAGCGGTGGATGGAGCTGGAGGCGCTCGCCGCCGGGGAGTAAGCGAAATTCGCTACTGCGCTCGATACTGTGACCGCCGGCGGCCAGGATATCGAGCGCAGCAGTCAATCAGTGCTTGCGTTATTCGTCGCTCTCTTCGCCCTTCTTACCGACCCGCACCGCCAGCACATCGCACTGGGCGCCGTGCAGCACCCCGGTGGAGGTGGAGCCCAGCAGCAGGGCGAAGCCGTGGCGTCCATGGGAGCCCACCACGATCAGATCCACGTCATGCTCCTCGGCGAAGCGGTGGATCTCGGTGTCGGGCATACCCACCACCACGTGCTGGTTCTCCTTGGGCACCTGGTGGGGATCGGCGATCTCCGCCAGGCGCTGCTTGGCATGCTCGTCGAGCTGATCCTGGATGCTGGTGAGATCCATGGGGATATCGCCGCCATAGGCGAAGCCCAGCGGCTCCAGGGTGTGCATGATGGAGAGCTTGGCCTGGTTGCGCTCGGCGATGGGCAGGGCGCGTTCTAGGACCTTATGGGAATCCTTGGTCAGATCGACGGCGACCAGGATATGGCGATATTCGTTGCTCATGGGACTCCTCGCATGGCGACAGCGGGCTGATACCCCTTACTCTAGGCGCTCTAGTGGGCCCGGAACAACGACTTATATCAACGTTTTGTGACATTCAGTGAGGCAGCCGATGACCTGGCTAATCATTCTCTTGGCACTGGCGCTGGTGGTATCGCCGGTGATGTGGCTCAAGCCCAGCCCCCGCCAGAAGCGGGTGGCCGGCCTGCGCAATGCCGTGATCAAGGCGGGGGTGGAGGTGAAGCTGGAGGTGCCGCCCCTGCATGATACCGACAAGGCGATGCCCGCCTATCGCTGGCGCTACCCCCAGGAGCGTCCCGGCCCGACCTTCGTGCTGGTGCGCGACAGCGAGTCGGGGGAGTCGCTAAAGCCCTGTCATGCCGGCTGGCGCTGGCGCACCGAGCCGTTGCGGCCCCTGCCGGAGGCGGCTAGGGCGCGCCTCTTCGCCCTGCTGGAGCGGCTGCCCCAGGATGCCCTGGTGCTGGAGTCCAACGAACACACCCTGACCCTCTGGTGGTACGAGTCCCAGACCGCCGAACGCTTCCTGAGCTACCGGGAGGATTTCCTCTTCCTGCGCGACCAGCTGGCGGGACGCCCGGATCGGCCTCGGCCCGCGCCTCGGGCGTGATGCTTGGCCATCAACGACGAAGGCGGCACCCTCAGGGTGCCGCCTTCGTGTCTGGGACCCATCGGCCGGGTCAGGCCTCGCCGTCGCGTCCCTGCAACCGCAGGCCATTCTCCTCGATGCGTGCCAGCAGGCCATCGAGCTGATAGACCTCGTCGTCGCTGAGGCCCGCCAGCATCTCCTGGCGTGCCTCGGCCACCACCGCATCGATCTGCCGCAGCAGGGGGGTGGCCGCCTCGGTGAGGTAGATGCGCTTGGTGCGGCGATCCTGATCGCAGGGGCAACGCTCCACCAGGCCCTGCTCGGCGAGTTGATCCAGGGTGCGCACCAGGGAAGGAGCCTCCACGCCGATGGCCCGGGCCAGGTCGCACTGGGGCTGGCCATCACCGAGGCGCCACAGATGATAGAGGGTGACCCAGCGGGTCTGGGTCAGGCCCAGGGGCGCCAGGCGCTGGTCGAGGATGGCCCGCCACAGGCGCGGCAGGCGAGAGAGTCGGAAACCGATATTCTGGTGCATGGGACGTCGTGTTTGCAGGCTAATAGTTACATTGTCCGGAGGCATCGAGCCCTTTGCAAGCCTGGGCCGCCGCTATCGGCGCCACCCAGCGTGGAAAGTGCGTTGTCGGGGCTAGTCGCGGGCCCTGCCCGGCAGCATGCGCCGCCATTCCAGTCCGGGAATGTCCGTGGTCAGCCGGATCCCGTCATCGGCTCGCTCGCCTCCCGTCTCGTCCACCCTGAAGCGCAGGCTGCCCAGGCGCTGACCGGAGCCGGTGACGATATCGATACGCCAGTCGCCGCCGGAGGACTCGGGAAAATTGAGCTTGTGGCTCCAGGCCCGGTAACCCGCCTCACGACCGCCGCGCACCCTCAGGGGGATGCGGTCGAGCAGTTCGCCCCGATGGCGCCATTCGTGGTAGATGGTCTCCTCCAGGCCGCGGGGCGCGCGAATCGCCGTATAGGCGTAGAGGCCGGTGCGGGCCAGGGCGTCGGGGGTCAGGTCGACCTCGCCCACCGGGGTACGGCTGTCGCGATCCAGCGCCGGGGCCAGGGCGCTGTCGGTCAACCAGAGGTGGGCGGTGGGGACCCAGGCACGCCCCGACCAGGCAACGCCGGCCAGCACCAGCGCCACCCCCAGCAGGGCCAGCCAACTGCGCCAGCCCTTGGGTTGCAGCAGATGGGTGAGGCTCGGCAGGGCGAAGACCACCATGGCCAGCAGGGCATAGCCCAGGCTCTCGGCGGTGGTCAGGGAGAGCAGCAGCGGCAGGGTCACCAACACCACCACGAAGACGCATTGGGCGTGGAAGGCGAAATAGAGCCAGCGCAGGCGCCCGGCTAGCCGATAATAGAGGGGGTCGATGATCGACAGTAGCCCCAGGCCGATCAGCAGCAGGGTGAACAGCGCCTGGCCGCTGGTCCAGACGGTAGTCACCAGCAGGAAGGGGAGGCAGAAGAATAGCGTCTCCTGATGGATCAGCTGGGCGATAAAGGCGGTGACGCCTCTGGGCAGGGTCGGGTAGCCGCGGCGAGCCAGCCAGCGGCCGATCAGTCCCTCGCCGAGCAGCAGCCCCCAGGCCAGTAGCATGCCCAGGGCCAACACCCCGCCCAGCCACTGCTGGCGATCCACCAGGAAGAAACTCAGCACCCCGGCGCCGAAGGCGATGGGCGGCCAGACCCAGAGGTAGGGCCGCAGCCGGGTCAGCAGGGCCTCGATATCGGCCTGCAGCCGCCGCAGGCGTGGATGCGTGTCGAGGGCTGGGGAGACGGGGAGTTCGGGCATCACGGGCCTCGTGGCAATAACGCTCGGCGCAGGCTAGCAGGGTCGGCCGGGGTTAGGGAGTCGCCGCCGGGCGACAGGCGGTGCAAGGATGGCGTAGTCAGTATCGACCATCCGCCGAGAGAGGGGGGCTTGACGTGACGCCCGAGCTGACCCAAGCTAATGCCAAATCAAACGGCCGTATGAATGCATACTGTCTTCCGGCATCCAACCCTGTGTGGAGATACGTGGATGATTTATCAAGGCAATGCCATCACGCTGGCGAAGAACGGCGAGGGGATCGCCCGACTCACCTTCGACCTCAAGGACGAGTCCGTCAATAAGCTCTCCGCTGCCGTGATCGAGGAGCTGGGCGAGGCCGTCAAGGCCCTGCAGGGCGAGAGCGACCTCCGGGGGCTGGTGATCGACAGCGCCAAGGAGGTGTTTATCGTCGGCGCCGATATCACCGAGTTCCACGGCGTCTTCGAGAAGGACGAGGCCTTCCTGGTGGAGATGAACCAGCGGGTTCACGCCATCTTCAATGCCATCGAGGATCTTCCCTTTCCCACCGTCACCGCCATCAACGGCATCGCCCTGGGCGGCGGCTGCGAAGTGGCGCTGACCACCGACTACCGGGTGATGGCCGACTCCGCCAGGCTGGGTCTGCCCGAGACCAAGCTGGGCATCCTGCCGGGCTGGGGTGGCTGCGTGCGCCTGCCGCGGCTGATCGGCGCCGACAATGCCATCGAGTGGATCGCCGGTGGCACCGAGAACAAGGCCGAGGCGGCCCTGAAGATGGGCGCCGTGGACGTGGTGGTGCCGGGCGAGGCGCTCGACGCCGCGGCCCTGGACCTGCTGGCCCGTGCCGCCCGCGGTGAGCTCGACTACCGGGCCCGCCGCGCCGAGAAGACCTCGCCGCTCAAGCTCGGGCCCATCGAGCAGATGATGGCCTTCGAGACCGCCAAGGGCTATGTGGCCGGCAAGGCCGGGCCCCACTACCCGGCGCCGGTGGAGTCGATCAAGGTGATCCAGAAGGGCGCCGGGGAGTCCCGGGAGCGGGCCCAGGCCATCGAGGCCAAGGCCTTCGCCAAGCTGGCCAAGACCGACGTCTGCTTCAACCTGGTGGGGCTCTTCCTCAACGACCAGCTGGTCAAGAAGAAGGCCGGCAAGTACGCGAAGCAGGTCGCGCCGATCCGTCAGGCCGCGGTGCTGGGCGCCGGCATCATGGGCGGCGGCATCGCCTACCAGAGCGCCTCCAAGGGCACCCCCATCCTGATGAAGGACATCAAGGAGGAGGCGCTGGAGCTGGGCCTCAAGGAGGCCCGCAAGCTGTTTGCCAAGCAGGCGGAACGCGGCAAGCTGACCACCGAGCAGATGGCCGAGAAGCTCAGCCATATTCGTCCGACCCTCTCCTACGGTGACTTCGGTCACGTCGACCTGGTGGTCGAGGCGGTGGTCGAGAACCCCAAGGTCAAGGAGGCGGTGCTCACCGAGCTGGAGGACCAGGTGGACGAGGCGGCCATTCTCACCTCCAACACCTCGACCATCTCCATCGACCGCCTGGCGGCGAACCTCAAGCGCCCCGAAAACTTCTGCGGCATGCACTTCTTCAACCCGGTGCACCGCATGCCCCTGGTCGAGGTGATCCGCGGCGCGAAGACCTCGGACGCCGCCGTGGCCGCCACCGTGGCCTATGCCCGGGCCATGGGCAAGACCCCCATCGTGGTCAACGACTGCCCGGGCTTTTTGGTCAACCGGGTGCTCTTCCCCTATTTCGGTGGCTTCAGCCTGCTGATGAAGCAGGGCGCCGACTTCCAGCGCGTCGACAAGCTGATGGAGAAGTTCGGCTGGCCCATGGGTCCCGCCTACCTGCTCGACGTGGTGGGCATGGACACCGCCGTGCACGCCGGCGAGGTGATGGCCGAGGGCTTCCCGGAGCGCATGGGTAGCCTGGGCGGTGGCGCTAAGGGGGAGAGCCAGAGCGCCATCCAGTTGATGTTCGAGAATGACCGCCTGGGTCAGAAGAACGCCAAGGGCTTCTACGCCTACGAGGAAGACAAGAAGGGCAAGCCGAAGAAGGTGGTGGACGAAGCCGCCATCGCCCTGGTCAAGGAAGTGGCCAAGGAGCAACGCGAGCTCTCCGACGAGGAGATCATCGCCCGCATGATGGTGCCGCTGTGCCTGGAGACGGTGCGCTGCCTGGAGGACGGCATCGTCGGTAGCGCCGCCGAAGCCGATATGGCGTTGATCTACGGCATCGGCTTCCCGCCGTTCCGCGGCGGCGCCCTACGCTACATCGACGCCCTGGGCGTGGCCGAGTTCGTGGCCCAGGCCGAACGCCTGGCCGAGGAGCTGGGGCCCCTCTACGCCCCCACCGAGACCCTGCGGCGGATGGCCGCCGACGGCAGCCGTTTCTACGCCTGATCCACCGCCTGAAGGAGAATGAAGATGAGCTTGAATCCGAGAGATGTCGTGGTGGTGGATGGCGTGCGTACCGCCATGGCCAAGGCCAAGAACGGCGCCTTCCGCCACGTGCGCGCCGAGAACCTCTCCGCCGCCGTGATGGAGGCGCTGCTGACGCGTTCCCCGGGCCTCGATCCCGCCGAGATCGACGACGTCATCTGGGGCTGCGTCAACCAGACCCTGGAGCAGGGCTACAACATCGCCCGCAACGCCGCCATCCTGACCGGCATCCCGCGCAGCGTGCCGGGGCAGACCGTCAACCGCCTGTGCGGCTCCTCGATGAGCGCCCTGCATATCGCCGCCGCCAATATCCGCGCCGGCATGGGCGACGTCTACCTGGTGGGCGGCGTCGAGCATATGGAGCACGTCTCCATGATGCATGGCGTCGACGTCAACCCGGCGGTCAGCAAGCACGCCGCCAAGGCCGCCATGATGATGGGTCTGACCGCCGAGCTGCTGGGCAAGATGCACGGCATCGGCCGCGAGGAGCAGGACGCCTTCGGCGTGCGCTCCCACCAGCGCGCCCAGGCCGCCGCCGAGGCGGGCCGCTTCGACAACGAGATCATCGGCGTCGAGGGTCACGACGAGCGGGGCTTCAAGATCCTGGTCGAGCGCGACGAGGTGATCCGTGCCGATGCCAGCCTGGAGAAGATGGCCGCCCTCAAGCCGGTCTTCGACCCGCGTGGCGGCACCGTCACCGCTGGCACCTCCTCTGCGCTTTCCGTGGGCGCCTCCGGCATGGCGGTGATGAGCTACGAGCGCGCCCAGGCCCTGGGCCTGGAACCCATCGCCCGGGTGCTCTCCACCGGCGTGGCCGGTTGCGATGCTTCCATCATGGGCTATGGCCCGGTGCCCGCCTCCAAGCGGGCCCTCAAGGCCGCCGGCCTGACCATCGACGATATCCAGACCGTGGAGCTCAACGAGGCCTTCGCCGCCCAGGGCCTGCCGGTACTCAAGGACCTGGGCCTGCGCGACGCCATGGACGACAAGGTCAACCTCAACGGCGGCGCCATCGCCCTCGGCCACCCCCTGGGCTGCTCCGGCACCCGCATCTGCACCACCCTGCTCAATGTGATGCAGCAGCAGGACACCACCCTGGGCCTGGCCACCATGTGCATCGGCATGGGCCAGGGCGTGGCCACGGTGTTCGAACGCCTGAAGTAAGCCTCACCCCGCCAGCGAATCCTGGTGCCGCAACGCCGCCCCCGTGTCGCCACGGGGGCGGCGTTGTGCGTTACTAGGTGGCTCGCCCCCCGGCGTCGCAAGTCGGCACGCCCAGACTGTCCCAGGCTGCGACACCGGGGCCGGAGGTGGCCCATGACTGCCTCCCTGAGAAAGAACTTATTTTCTTGATATAACAATAAAAAATCGGCAATGGCCCGGAACTTCCATGGCTGCTGATATGGCGGGCCCTGGCCCCCAGTGCCTGACAATAACAACGAGGAGAGATTGCCTTGAGAACGCTGTCCCCCCTGCGAGGCCTCTGTCTGGTGGCCATCGCCTCGACCCCGCTGATGGCCGGCGCCGACCCCGGCGAACAGGCCATCGATCGCTACTGCTCCGGTTGCCACCAGGCGGGTGGCGATGACAACGGCTGGAGCCGCATCAGTGCCCAGCGCAAGACCCCGGAAGGCTGGGACATGACCGTCGCACGCATGCAGACCATGCACGGCCTGGAGCTGCCCCTGGAGGCGCGCCGCGATATCGTCAAGTTCCTCGCCGATACCCGAGGCCTGGCCCCCGAGGAGAGCGCCCCCCAGCGTGCGCTGATCGAACGCCGCCTCAACCGCATCGAGTCCTTCGACCACCCCAGCTACCAGGAGATGTGCGCCCGCTGCCATACCGGTGGCCGCGCCCAGCTGCAGCAGCGCCCCCTGGAAGAGTGGGAACGCCTGGTGCACTTTCATGTGGGCCAGTTCCAGACCATCGAGTACCAGGCCATGGCCCGGGACCGCGACTGGTTCGAGATCGCCCTGGACGAGATCGCCCCCTGGCTGGCCGAGACCCAGGGCCTGGAGAGCGCGGCCTGGGATGCCTGGCAGGCGCAGGACGCCGTGGAACCGGCGGGGGACTGGCAGCTCTGGGGCCACTGGCCCGGCGAGGGCGACTTCTATGCCGATGTCACCATCACCGCCGCCGAGGGCGAGGACGCCTATGCCCTGAGCCTGGACGGCGCCTTTATCGATGGTCGGGAGCTCGACGGCGAGGGCCAGGCCATCGTCTATACCGGCTACGAATGGCGCGCCAACCTGAGCCTCAATGGCCGCGACTTCAGGCAGGTGCTGGACCTCTCCGACGAGCGCCCCGCCGGGCGCATCTTCGACGATCACGACGACGCCTTCGGCATGCGGGTCGAGATGGCGCCCCGTGAGACCGCCACGCCTGGCCTGACGGCCAGCCTGCCGGCATCCCTCAAGGCCGGCACGCGAAGCCGCCTGGTGCTGCTCGGCCACGGCCTCGCCGACGGCGAGATCGACCTGGGCGAGGGCATCAGCGTGCGCGAGGTGGTCGAGCGCGGCGACCACCGCCTGGTGCTCGACGTGGAGGCGGCCGCCGACCTGACGCCTGGCTGGCTGCCGCTGGCCGTGGGTGACGTCGGCGCCGATACCCTGCTGGCCGGCTATCAGGCCGTGGAGCGTCTCGAGGTCAGCCCGGCGCTCGGCGTGGCGCGGGTCGGCAACCAGGCCACCCCGCCGGTCAGCGGCGTGTTTAGCGCCCTGGGCTACCTGGGCGAGGGCGAGGGCGAGGACGCCATTCCCCTGGGTCGGGTACCGGTGCGCTGGAGCGTCGCCCCCTGGGACGAGATCGCCGAGCACGACGAGGACGTCAAGTACGCCGGGGTGATGGACGCCGCCACCGGTATCTTCACCCCCGCCGGCGCCGGCCCCAATCCCATGCGTCGCTTCAATGCCAACAGCGTGGGCAACCTGCGGGTCACCGCCAGCGTCGAGGGGCAGGAAGCCGTCCAGGACGAGGCGCAATTGATCGTCACCGTGCAACGCTGGAACAACCCGCCGCTGCGCTAACACCAGGACCAGGAGATCATCATGGGAATCTTGCAAGCGATACCCCAGAACCTGCATCGGGTGGAGGTGGAAGGCCAGCCGCTGTGGTTCCATATCCCCACCACCAGCCTGTTCGCCCCGGACGCCCTGAGCGAGGAGCTGCTGGCACTGGCCGGGCGCGGGGAGGGGCTCGATAGCCGGGCCCTGCCGGCACGGCTGACCCGGCGCGCCGACGGCGACGAACTCCAGGCCCGCCTGGACCAGCTCAAGGCGCTGAAGCTGATCACCGACGGCGCGGTGCAGGCCTACAACCCCAGCGTCGAGGTGGAGCAGTTCCCGCTCTCCACCGTGGTGCTCAACGTCAATACCGGCTGCAACCTGAGCTGCAGCTACTGCTACAAGGAAGACCTGGACAACCCCAGGGACGGCAAGAAGATGGACCTGGCAACCGCCCAGGCCTCCATCGAGATGATGCTGCGCGAGGCGCCACAACGCGACCGCTACAATATCGTCTTCTTCGGCGGCGAGCCGCTCAGCAATATGCCGCTGATCCGCGAGGTGGTGGCCTGGGCCGAGCAACGCATCCACGGCCTCGGCAAGGCGGTGGACTTTACCCTGACCACCAACGCCACCCTGCTCAACGAGGAGAAGATCGCCTTCTTCGATGCTCACCGCTTCGGCCTGACGGTGAGCATGGACGGGCCCAAGGCGATCCATGACAAGAACCGCATCGCCGTCAACGGCCAGGGCACCTACGACCTGGTGGCCAAGCGCATCAAGCCGCTGCTGGCCGGTTATCGCTCGCGGCCGGTGGGGGCCCGGGTCACCCTGACCCGGGGCATCACCGACGTGATCGGCATCCACGATCACCTGGTCAACGAGCTGGGCTTCGCCGAGGCGGGCTTTGCCCCGGTCACCTCCGGCGACATGGCCGCCTACAACCTGACGAGCGAGGAGCTCAAGACGGTCTTCGACGGCATGGTCGAGCTCGGCGAGCGCGCCGTGGCCGCCGCCATCGAGGGGCGCGATATCGGCTTCGGCAACTTCAACCAGCTGCTCACCGACCTCTGGGAAGGGCGCAGCAAAGCGGTACCCTGCGGCGCCGGCCTGGGCCTGGTGTCGGTGGATCACGAAGGCGACGTGCATCTCTGCCACCGCTTCACCGGCTCGGAGATGCCCACCTTCGGCAACGTCGAGGCGGGACTCGATCACGCCGGCCTCAAGCAGTTTATCGAGGCCAGGAGCGACCGCTCCGAGCGCGGCTGCAGCGACTGCCGGATCCGCAACCTCTGCTCCGGAGGTTGCTATCACGAGAGCTATGCCCGCTACGGCGACCCCATGACCCCCACCTACCACTACTGCGACCTGATGCGCGACTGGGTCGATTTCGGCATCCAGGCCTACGCGCGCATCCTGCGTCATAACCCCGAGTTTCTCGACGGTCCCCTGGCCGGGAGGCAGAACGCATGAGCCATCACAGCGATAACAACAAGAGCCTGACCCAGCTGGGGCTGGCGCCCCTCAACCGCAAGGCCCGCGAGATGGAGCGGGCGGCGACCCCGGAGGCCCTGGAGGAGGTCCAGGCCATGCAGACCATCGCCGGCTGTACCTCCAGCTTCGATCCGGGCTGGGAGGTGGACCCCTTCGGCGGCGTGGCGTCCCTGTGCCAGCCCATGGAGGCGGACCTCTACGGCTGTGCCGACCCCTGCTGGTGGCCGGCCCAGGTGCCGGACACCATGAACACCTACCCCGACTGGGGGCAGGGGGCCGACCGCGCCGAGGACGACTGGCGCAAGCTCGACAGCGTCTATCCGGGAGGCGAGCAGTGATGGAGAGCCCTGTGATGAAGCGACTCAACCTGACCCTGGCGGGCCTGCTGGCCCTCGCCGCCCAGCCCCTGCTGGTCGATAGTGCCGAGGCGGCCGGCGCCGACGAGGTGCGCGAGTACCTGGTGACCATGGCCCGCCCCAACCAGCTGCATGTGATCGATCCCGAGGCCCGGGAGATCGTGCGCAGCTGCGACGTGGAGGGCGACTTCGGCTCCGGGACCCTGCAGCTCTCCCCGGACGAGCGTATCGCCTATGTGCTGCATAACCGCTGGGAAGACCTGGTGGGCGTCGACCTGACCAACTGCGAGGAGGTGTTCCGCGCTCGCCAGTCCACGGGGGGCGTGCGCGCCAAGGCACTCGCGTCGCTGGCGGTCAGCCCCGACGGCAGCCGCCTCTATACCGTGCAGGATCGAGTGCGCCTGCACCGCGATCGCTACGAGGTGCTGGAACCGCAACTGGCGGTCTATGACACCGCGGCGGGACTCGATGCCGAGCCCATCGCCACCTTCCCGGCGCCGCGCCAGGTGACCACCATGGCCGCCGCCGAGGACGGCACCCTGTATCTCGCCGGGGCGGATATCTACCGGGTCGACCCCGAGACCGGCGACACCGAGGTCGCCATCGCCAACCGACACTGGGAGCGCCCGGGCTTCAGCCCCCCGGATTCCCTGGCCATGTGGTCCACCGGCGAGGTGGCGGGCGAGTTCCTGCGTCCCTATACGGTGGCGGCGGACCCTGGCGAGGCGAACGAGGCCTGGCATTGGGGCATCAGCCGGGTCGACCTGGCCAGCGGCGAGACCGAGAACAAGGAGATCGCCCCCTTCGAGTTCATCATCTTCTCGATGGTCTCCGATCCCCGCGATCGCGATACCTTCTACGGCGTCTATACCCAGCTCAGCAAGCTGGACGCCGAGACCCGGGAGATCGTCGAGGTGATCGATCTTGACCACACCTATTACGTGATCAATACCTCCTACGACGGCTCGCGGATCTATCTGGGCGGTGCCTCCAGCGATATCGCCATCTATGATGACGACTTCAATGACCTGGGGCGCATCGAGTTGCCCGGGGATATGAGCACGGCGACGCTAAAGGTCGCCCGCTTCTAGGCACTGCCTGACACTGTCTGCGCTCGCTGACGTTTCAGATGGCACCTTGCGCGATTGCGTGGTCCGTTTGGCCGGGACTCCATGGAGTCGCCGGCCCTTTTTGCTGGAGACCTGCCCATGCCCGAGCTTGATCTCGCCCCGCCCGACCGTGCCCCGGGAAGCCTGCCCTGGGGCTGGCTCTATCGGCCACTCAAGGCACGCCGCCTGGCCCTGGCGCGGCTGCTGGTGCTGAGCCTGGTGGCGACCCTGCTGGCGCTGCTGCCGCCGCTGCTCACCCAGCGGCTGATCGACCAGGGCCTGATGCAGGGCGACTTCGCCACCGTGATCGCCTACGTTGCGGCTCTGGTGGCGGTGGGCCTCGCCGCCCTGGGCCTGCAGGGGCTGACGCGGTTGCAGCATGTGGCGCTCTCCGCCCGGCTGCTGCTGTCGTTGCGTCGCTCCCTGCTGCGCCATCTGCTGCGCCTCGCCCCGGGGCGCTGGCAGGCCCGGGGCCGGGGCGACCTGATGAGTCGCCTCGACGGCGACCTGTCGATCCTCCAGGGCTTCGCCCTGGACGGCCTGCTCGGCGGGCTCTCCAACCTGCTGGGCCTGGTCGGAGCCCTGGCCATGATCGGCCTGTTCAGCCCCCTGCTGATGCTCCTGGTGGCGGTGCTGGTACCCATCCAGTGGCTGTGGCTGCGCGCCTGGCGCCCGGCCCTGACCCGTCGCCAGCAGGCGCTCAGGGCGCAGAGCGGTGAACTCTCCGGCTTCTGGCAGGACACCCTGGCCCATGGGCCCTGGTTCCAGGGCCAGGCGCTCGAGGCTTCTCGACTCAACCGCCTCCAGGGGCTCGGCCACGAGCAGCTGCGGCGCCTGTTGGCGGTGCGCTGGGTGGGCTTCCTCAGCGACATGGGGCCCCAGTTGATCCTCGCCCTGGCTCGGGCCGGGGTACTGCTGCTGGGCGGCTATCTGGTGATCCAGGGGCGCCTGCAGCTCGGCGAGCTGGTGGCCCTGCTGGCCTATCTCGGCATGGTGATGGCCCCCATCGGCGGGCTGTTGGGGCTCTATGGCGGCTGGCAGCGGGCCCGGGTCAGCGCGGCGCGCCTCGCCGAGCTCTTCGATGAGCCCGCCATGCGCGATCCCTACCGGGGCGAGCGGCCCACGGGCCCCGGCGCGATCCGCCTCCAGGAGCTGCGGTTCCGTCATCCCGGCCAGGCCGGCGGGCTGCTGGGTGGCGTCGACCTCGAACTCCCGTCGGGCCACAAGGTGCTGATCGACGGCCCCTCCGGGGCCGGCAAGAGCAGCCTGATCCGCCTGCTGCTGGGCTTGGAGGTCCCCGAGGCGGGGGAGATCCGCGTCGACGGCGTGCCCCTCGAGGCACTCGCCCGCCGCCACTGGCTCAAGCGGGTGGCCTGGGTGGAGCAGTACCCCAGCCTGCTGCGCGGCAGCCTGGCCGAGACCCTGCGTACCCTGGCCCCGGAGGCCAAGGAGTCCGAGCTGATCGAGGCATTGAGCCGGGTGGGACTCGCGGATTGGTTCGACGCCTTGCCCCAGGGCCTGGCCACCGAGCTGGGCGACCTGGGCGGCAAGGTCTCCGGCGGCCAGCGGGCGCGCCTGGCCCTGGCCCGGGCGCTGCTCAAGAAGCCGTGCCTGGTGCTGCTGGACGAGCCCACCGCGGCGCTGGACCCGGCGGCTGCCCGGGCCTTCGATGGCCTGCTCGACGAGGTGCTGGGCGACACCACCCGGCTGATCATCAGCCACCAGGGGGGCCACTTCGGCAACCTGGATGCCCGCTACCGCCTCGAGGGCGGCCGTCTGGTCGCGATGGAGGCGGCGCCATGTCCATGATGCCAAGGCGGCCGCCGACCCTGGGGCTGATCGATAGCGGCGTACCGCCCGGTGCCGACCCCCGACCCCGGCTGGCACGTTTCCATTCGCCGGTGGGCGCCGACCCCGAGGATCGACTGGGTCATGGGCGAGCCATCCTCGCCACCTTGGGGCACTATGTCGCGCCGCCACGGCGGGAGATCGCCCTCTACAAGCTCTTCGAGGATCGGCTTACCGCCGATGCCGCCGCCCTGGCGGCGGCCTTCGCGTGGCACGCCGAGGCGCCGCCGGCCTGGCTGCTGTGCAGCCTGGGCCTGCCCCGGGACGATGCCCGGTTGCGGGCGGCGGTGGCGCGCTTGCGGCACGCCGGCACCCGCATCGTGGCGTCGAGCCCACGCTTCGGGGCGCCGGTCTATCCGGCGGCCTGGCCCGGGGTCATGGCGGTGAGCGGCGACGCGAACCTGGGCCCGGGGCCGCCCCGCCGAGGCCGCGATGGGCGCTGGTACGCCTGCGTCTGGGCGGCCCGAGAGGGGGCGGAGGAGGGCGCCTGGCAGCCCTGGCAGGTGGGGCCGCCGCCGGCGGGCATGCCGCCGCCCCTGGGCGGGGCCAGCTTCGCCGCGGCCCATGCCCTGGGCTATTGGCTGGCGGCGTCGATGGCGCCTGGATCAGCCGCTTCCGGCGAGGAGCGCCGGGGGCTGCCTGAGCGAAGCGTCATTATCAGGGACGAGAATGCCGAGCGCCCAGGGAAGGGGTCATAGCGTCTTCGTGAGGGTTGCCCCGGGATCGCTCTCGCCAATGCCCCGCTTGGCCTGTGGCAGCATCGGCCAGTCGGGGTGATCGTCCCACCAGCGGGCGAGCGCCGGGGCGGCAGGGCCGGCGGCGATCAATAGTGCCCGGGCCGCGTCCGAGTCGCCGGCCTGCATGGCCCGTACCAGGGGCGCCAGGGGCACCCCCGCCACCGCCTGAATGCCCAGGGGCTGGTCCGGGGTCATGACCAGCTCCCGCTCGGCCAGGCGCGGGCCGACGATGGCCAGTCCCCGCGCCACCCGCACATGCTCCCAGGGTTCCGGCAGGTGCAGCGGTCGAGGGTCGGGCCAGTGGCAGCGCGCCGCCCAGTAGGAGGCCGGCTCGCCAGACATCCCGGCGTGATAGGCGGCCTGGCGATAGAAGTCGCGGCCGGCCCGGGCGAAGCGCCAGTACTGGGCGTCCTGGCGGCGCTGATGGAAACGCTCCAGGGGGGCGATGGGCCGGCCCTCGAGCAGGCTATTCACCACCGGCGTTAGGCCATGGGCCGAGGAGAGGGCATTGAAGATACCCTGGCCGGAGAGAGGATCGATGGCCATGGCGGCATCGCCCAGGCGCCACAGCCGGCCCTCCCGGACCCGGGTGCGCCCCAGCAGGCTGGGGCGCTGGTAGTGATGCTGGATGGGACCCTCGCCCCAGAGCTCGGCCAGCTCGGGCCGGCCGGCCAGCCAGGCGTCCGGGGCCCGACGCGCCCGGCGCAGCGTCGCCTCCGGCAGGGCCAGTTGCAGGTACTGCTGGCCTGCGAGCCGCGACCACCAGGCCCAGCCGCCGCCGGGCAGCGACAGGGCGGCGCTGGCGGGCGTGGGCGTGTCGGCCGCACCGCGCAGGATCCAGGCCGGGGTCGACCAGGGGGCGGCGTCGAGGAATTGGCGCCGCGCCGCCGCCCGGCCCCGGGCCTCCACGCCCCAGGGGGCGGTCAGGACGCGGCCATCCGCCAGGCTTAGCCGCACCCGGTCGCCATCACTCCCCAGGGCCCGGATGCGTGCCTCGATCACCGGGATACCGGCCTCGCGGAGGTCCGCCAGCAGGGCAGCATCGAAGGTCGGGCGCGGCAACAGCCACTCGGCATTGGGGGCCCGTGCCTCGCCTCCCCAGGTGACCCGCCGCGGCAGGGGACCCACCGCGCAGGCGGCGGCGCGACGCAGCCCCAGGCCGGCCAGGGCCTGGAGGCTACGCCGGGAAATGCCCTCGATGGCCCGGTAGTCCCGGGCGCGCCCCACCAGGGTGACCCGCCGGCCGGCGCGATGCAGCAGCATGGCCAGGGCGGCCCCGGCGGGGCCACCACCGGCGATCAGCACCTCATCGGCCGCCTTGTCATGCATCAGAAGAAGACCCCCACCAGTAGCTGGGCATAGAAAGCCGTGTCGTCGTCGCCGAGCTGGATGCCGCCCTCGGCCGCGCTCCTGTCGGGAGCGTACCAGCCCAGCAGCGGCGAGACATAGAGCCAGTCGCTGGGCAGCCACTCCGCGTAGAGGTTGAGCTCGCGCCCGCCCATATCGGGCCGGTCGGCGGTATCCAGGCTCTCGAAGTCGTAGGCCAGCAGCCCAAGGTGCAGGCGCTCGTTCACCGAGCCGGTGAGGCCCAGCCGCCAAGCCTCGGCGTTGCTGTTGAAGGGGCCGGCGTAGTTGCCGGCCACCTCGCCCTGGAACCAGGTGCCGTAGCCGCGGGTAAAGCCGTAGAAGAGCGAGTCCCAGTCCTCGGAGAAGCGACTGTAGCGCAGCGACAGGGTCGGCCGGCCAGGCAGCTCGGCGAAGGTCCAGGCCGGCTCCAGGGCCCAGGCGGTCTCGCGGCTGTCCTTGCGCTGATGGGCGAGCTCGCCACGCAGGGTCAGGGCCTCGTCGAGCAGCCGCTGCTCGACGCGCAGATCGTAGACGTCCATGCCGTCGCGCTCGGCCAGGAAGGCATCGGCCTCGCCTTCGTCGACCCCCAGGCCGCGCAGGTAGCTGGCCTCCAACAGGCCATGGGCATGCTCGCGGGTCAGGGTGAAGGCCGCCATCTCGGTGCTGGCCTGGGCCGGGTTGTCCGATTCGAACCAGGCCAGCTGGCCCCGCCAGCCGTCGCGGCCCAGGGCCACCACGGCGGTGCGGTCGAAGGCCCTGCGCCCGGCCAGGTAGTAGGCGCCTCCGCGGTCGAGTTCCGCGCCCAGGGCATCGCCCAGGCTCAGCGCATCGCCGGCCACCAGGAAGCCCTCGCCCAGGGTGATCGGCTGACGGCCGGCGGAGACGTCGAGGGACCAGGGCGAGCCGCCCAGGGCCTCGCCGCGGTAGCCGAGCACGGCGTCCTCCAGGTCCAGCTCGCGCTCGTGGCCGGAGGTGAAGCCGGCGGCGTCGCCGTCGCCCCAGGTGGCGGTGCCCACGGTGCTGACCCGAGCATAGACGCCACCCCGCTTGGGGTTGAGCTTTGCGCCCAGGGTGATCACGCCCTCCTGCCAGCGGTAGCGGCCCGGCTCGGCGGTGCCGGTGGCATAGCCCCGGTCGCTATGGAAGGCGCCCAGCAGCGCCTGGAGGTCGATATCCACGGTGGAATGGCCGAGATCGGCCATCTCAACGGCCTGGGTGGGCAGGGCGGCGGCCAGCAGCAGGCCGCCCAGCGTCATCGGCAGACGCCGGAAGTTCTTGTTGTTATGCATGGGGGATTCCTCGGGGGTGGAAGGACCCCGACCGAAGCCGGGGCCGAGTCAAATCAGACGATCATCACGACCGACTTCTGCTCCGTGTAATGCTCGATCAGGGAGTCGCTCAGCTCGCGGCCGATCCCCGACTGCTTGAAGCCGCCGAAGGGCATGCTGGCGTCCAGCAGGTTATGACCGTTGACCCAGACGCTGCCGGCCTCGATCTCCGGCACCAGGCGATTGACCGCGGCAAGGTCGTTGGACCAGAGGCTGGCGGCCAGGCCGTAGGGGGAGTCGTTGGCCAGTTCGATCAGCTCGTCGAGCTCGCGGAAGGCCTGCACCACCACCACCGGGCCGAAGATCTCCTCCTGCACGCAGCGGCTCTCCTGAGCCAGGCCGGTGATCACCGTGGGCTCGACGAAGTAGCCGCTGTCGCTGCCCTTGCCGCCGCCGGTGACGATGGTGCCTCCGTCGCTGCGGGCCTGGTCGATGTACTCCAGGACCCGGTGCTGCTGCTTGGCGGAGACCAGTGGCCCCAGGGTGGTGGTGGGTTCCCAGCCCGGCGCCAGGGTCAGGCCCCGGGCCTGGTCGGCGAGCCTGGCGACGAAGGCGTCATGGATCGACTCGTGGACATAGATCCGCGAGCCGGCGGTGCATACCTGGCCCTGGTTGAAGAAGATCGCCTGGGCGGCGCCGGCGGCGGCGGCCTCGATATCGGCGTCGGCCAGTACCATCACCGGCGACTTGCCGCCCAGCTCCAGGGTGGTGCGGGTCATGTTCTCCATGGCGGCGTGGCCGATCAGCTTGCCCACCGGGGTCGAGCCGGTGAAGGCCACCTTGTTGATGCCCGGGTGGCCGGCCAGCGCCGCCCCGGCGGTGTGCCCCAGGCCGGTGACCACATTGAGGGTGCCGGCGGGCAGGCCCACCTGCTCGGCCAGCTCCGCCAGCAGCAAGGCGGTGAGCGGGGTGTCCTCGGCGGGCTTGAGCACGATGCTGCAGCCGGCGGCCAGCGCCGGGGCGACCTTCCATACCGCCATCAGCAGCGGGAAGTTCCAGGGGATGATGGCCCCCACCACGCCGATGGGTTCGCGGCGGGTATAGGCGACGATCTGCTTGTCGTCGGGCACGAAGGGCATGGAGGGGGTCATGCTGCGCCCCTCGATCTTGGTGGCCCAGCCGGCGGTGTAGCGGATGAAATCGATGGCCAGGGCCACGTCCATATGCCGCGAGAAGGTCACCGGTTTGCCGTTGTCCAGGGTCTCGAGCAGGGCGAAGTCATCGGCGCGGGCCTCCAGGGCGTCGGCGAGATCCAGCAGCAGTTTCTCGCGTTGGGACGGGCGAGACTTGCGCCAGGTGCGAAAGGCCTCCCGGGCGGCGCGGACCGCGGCATCGATATCGGCGGTGTCCCCCGCCGGAACCCGGCTGATGACCTCGGCGGTGGCGGGGTTGTAGACGTCCAGGGTCTGGCCGCTGGCGGCGGGGCGCCACTGGCCGCCGATAAAGAGGGCGTGACTCTTGTCGAGCCAGGACTGAATGGCGGCGGAGGGCTGCGTCATGGTTGTGCTCCTGTGGGGCTGATTTATGATTGTTGGCGAGCCATTGCAGGCGCCAAGGGTGCCTAGTACTCGAATAGCAAGTCCCATGCCAGCCTTGGGATAAAAAATAATCACAAGGAAAACAGTGGGTTAAGTGATCGCCTCGAAGGCGACCTCCGGGTGTCGCGTCGCCGGACAGAACGGCTGTCGCATCCTGGGACACCGCGACCCACCGGGAGAGACCTATGCCGACCAAGGCCGCCCTGCGGACCTCCGATGTGATGCGCCAGGCCCATGCCCGGTTGCGCCGCGGCCAGTTGCCGGTGGACCTGCTCGACGCCACCATCGGCCGCTCCTGGCAGCGCTGCCTGGAGCACGGCCTGACCCCCGATTGTCGCCCCGAGCTGCCCCGACTCAGCGGCGGCGAGCTGCGCGACCGGCGCGATGCGCATCGTCGCCTGATCGAGCTGGCCGACCCCCTGGTCAGGCGGGTCGCCGACGACCTGCGCGGCTGCCAGCTGTTGCTGGCGGGGCCCGATGCCACCGTGCTCAAGAGTTACGGCAAGCGCTTCGTGATCAACGACCGCTTCTGCATCACTTCGGGCATCAATCTCGACGAGCGCTGGTTCGGCACCAATGCCCCGGCCCTGGCGGTGATCGAGCGCGCCCCGGTGCTGGTCAAGTCCAGCGAGCATCTGCTGTTTCCCGACAACCCGGTCTCTTGCGTGGCGGCGCCGCTGTTCGATGTGGGCGGCGACTGCCTGGGGCTGATCGACCTCACCTTCGCCGCCGATCACCCGCGTCCGGAGATCTTCCTGCGCCGGGTGCAGCAACTCACCGGGGCCCTGGAGCAGCAGCTGTTCCGGGCCCACTACCAGCAGCGCTGGGTGCTCCAGGTGCATGCCTCCCTGGCCGAGCTGGACGGCGTGGCCTGCGGCCTGGTGGCGATCAACGACGCCGGCCTGATCCTGGCGGTGGATCCTCAGGCCGCCCAGTGGCTGGGGCGCGAGGCCGCCACCCTGATCGGCCAGTCGATCGAGGCGTTGCTGGGAAGTGCCTGGGACGAGGTGCGCCGTCAGTGCGAGGGGCGCTCGGCGCTGCTGGGGCTGGACCTGGCCGGTGGCCAACTGGTGGGGCGCCTCAATCCCCCGGAGGCCTGGCAGCCGGCGTCCCTGGAAGGCGAAGCGGATGATGGCGTCCCGCTGGGGGTGCCGGTTACCTCACTCAAGCCTTCACCGCCCCCGGACCGGGCCCTGGAGGATCTGCTGGCCGGCTGGCCGGCATCCCTGGCCCGGGAGGCGCGCCGCGCGTCGCGGGCCCTGGCGGCGGGCTTACCCGTGCTGCTGCAGGGCGAGACCGGCACCGGCAAGGAGCAACTGGCCCGGGCCCTGCATGCCGGCCTCGGCGGGGGCCAGGGCAAGGGCGGCCCCTTCGTGGCGCTCAACTGCGCGGCCCTGCCCGAGAGCCTGATCGAGGCGGAGCTGTTCGGCTACGGCGAGGGCGCCTTTACCGGCGCCCGCAAGGGCGGCTACGGCGGGCGCCTGGTGCAGGCCAACGGGGGCACCCTGCTGCTCGATGAGATCGGCGACATGCCCCTGGCCCTGCAGGCGCGACTGCTGCGGGTGCTCCAGGAGCGGGTGGTGACGCCGCTGGGCGATCACCGCGAGGTGCCCATCGACTGCCGGGTGATCGCCGCCAGCCACCGGGACCTGGAGGCCCGGGTTGCGGCGGGCGACTTCCGCGAGGACCTCTTCTACCGCCTGGCCGGGGTGGTGGTGGAACTGCCGGCGCTCAGCCAGCAGCACCAGCTGGCGGAGACCATTCGCCGGCGCTGGGCGGCGCTGTGTCGCCGTCATCGCCGCGAGCTGGCCCTCGACGCGGCGCTCTGCGAGCGCCTGGCGGCCTACGACTGGCCGGGCAACTGGCGGGAGCTGGAGCACTGCCTGGAGGTGGCCCTGGTGGGGGCCGAGCCGGAGCTGGGTTGCCTGACCCTGGAGGCGCTCTCGCCGCGCTGGCAGCGCAAGCTGGCGGGCCCCGACTCGGCCGAGCGAGTGGCCACGATGCCGGCGAGCGACGCGGGCGGTGACCAGGCCCTGCGGGACCTCGAGCAGGCGCATATGCGGCGTACCCTCGAGGCCCACGACGGCAACGTCACCGCCGCCGCCCGGGCCCTGGGGGTCAGTCGCTCGACCCTCTATCGCCGCCTGGGGCACTGAATTCCTCGGCCGTCGGGGCACCGGCCGCGTCCTCCTCGTCCTCGATCCAGCCCCGTTCCCGGTAATAGCGGAGCGCCCCCTCGTGGAGGGGAGCGCTCAGGCCGTCATGGATCATGCCTCGCGGGGTCAGGGTACCGAAGGCCGGGTGGAAGGCCTTGAAGCGGGTCAGGTTGTCGAAGAGGTCGGCGACCAGGCGATAGACGCGCTCCGGGTCGGCGGAGGCCGAGGCGACCAGGGTCGCACGGACGCCGAAGGTGCGTACCGCCGGCTGGTCACTGCCATAGAGGCCGCCGGCGATCCAGGCCGGCGAGAAGAAGGGGTAATCGGCGATCAGGCGTTCCACCGCCTCGCCCTGGACATCCACCAGGGCCGCGTCGCACAGGCGGATCGCCTGGGCCACCGAGGCGTTGGGGTGCCCCACCGTATAGACCATGGCGTCGATATTGCCGTGGCACAGCTCCAGGGACTGCTGCTCCGCCGGCAGGTCGTTGATCAGCCGGAAGTCGCCGTTGTGCCAGGCCTGCATGGCCATCAGCCGCTGCATGGTGCCGCGCTGGCCCGAGCCGGGGTTGCCGATATTCACCGCCCGGCCCGGCAGGTCGTCGAGACCACGGATACCGGCGTCGCGGCGCACCACCAGGGTGAAAGGCTCGCTATGCAGCGAGACGAGCGAGCGCAGCTCAGGGTCGGGGCCCGCCGCCTGGAAGGCCGCCTGTCCCTGTACGGCATAGTAGTGGAGGTCCGACTGGGCGAAGGCGAACTCCAGCTCGCCGCGGCGAATCGCCTCCAGGTTGGCCTGGGAGCCGGCGCTGGCCTCGGCCCGGCAAGGCTGGGTGGAGAGCCGGCAGAGGGCGCGGCCGGCGAGGTGGTAGACCCCGGCGGGGCTGGCGGTGCCCACCACCAGGGCGGTGTCCTGGGCGCGGGATTCGGCGTGAAACAGCAGGCTGCCCAGGGCGAGGCCCAGGCAGGAGACTAAGGTTCTCATGACTCACTCCTTGCCGGTGAGTCGGCCAGGCGATGCTCAGGCAGGGAGTCGGCGGGGAAGCCGTGGCCCGGGGCGCCCGGTCGGCAACCAGTAATGCATCAAGTTTTTTTGGTTGTGTGATGGTCAGGCAGGCGCCTGGCATCGGGTGTCCTGATTCAGTATGGCGGCTGGTGCCGGGGTCGCCAGGAAAAGCGTCAGAGCACACCGGCCTCCAGCCCGGCGGCCAGAGTGAGGCCCAACTCCTCGACCCGCTCGACGAAGGCCTCCTGCCAGTCGCCGCGCAGGACCAGCGGTTCCTGTGCCCAGCGCCAGCGCAGCCCGGTGACGATGCCCTCCACCGCCCGCCGAGTGCCGGTGCCGTCGTGACCGGCGCGCACGTAGAGGGCGCAGGGCAGGCCCTGGGCCTCCTCCAGCACCGGGTAGTAGCTGCGATCGAAGAAGTCCTTCAGGGCCCCGCTCATATAGCCCAGGTTCTCGGTGGTGCCGAGCAGGATGGCGTCGCAGCCGCGGATATCCTCGGGCCCCGCCTCCAGCGGTGCCTTGACCACCACCTCGACGCCGTCGATATCCGGGTGGCGGGCGCCGCGCTCGGCGGCCTCGCGCAGCCTGAGGGTATTGGGGGAGGGCGCATGGGCGACGATCAGCAGGCGCTTGGCCATGGGGGCTCCTCGATGGGGTCAGTAGGTAATGGCGCCCTCGACGCGGTCGCGGCCCAGTTGCTTGGCCTGATAGAGGGCCTGGTCGGCGCGCTGAATCAGGGCATCGGGGCTCTCGCCGGGGCGGTAGCGGGCGAAGCCCGCCGAGCAGGTCTGGCCATAGGGGACGCGCTGGCGCAGCCGTTCCAGCACCGCCAGGCAGGCCTCGTCATCGGTATCGGGCAGTACCACCACGAATTCCTCACCGCCGAAGCGGACCAGCAGGTCGCTGGGGCGTAGCGTCGCCTGCCAGGCCTCGACCAGGGTCCGCAACAGGGCATCGCCTCCCGCGCGTCCCTGGCACTCATTGAACCGCCTGAAGTGGTCCAGGTCGAGCAGCGCCAAGCTCAGGGGCGTGGCGTGTCGAGCCGAGAGGGCCATCTCCCGGGTCAGGAACTCCTCCAGGCGGCGTCGATTGGCGGCCCCGGTCAGCGGGTCGCGTCGCGCCAGCCGTGCCAGTGCCCGCGTCTGATGGCGAGCCCGCTCACGCAGCCCATAGAGGCGCAGCATCACCAGCAGTCCCACCAGCAGGGCGACCAGGGCGGCCAGGCGGACCGGTTGGGGGCCCCCCCGGGCGGCGAGGATCAGGATGACGCTCGGCGGCACGCTGGCCGCCAGGGTCAGCAGGCCGAGGCGGCCGCGGGAGAGGGCATCGCGGCCCGGCGGCGGCACCTCGGCCGCCAGGGGATGCCAGGCGGCGACGAGCACGAGGGCCTGGGCCAGCAGTCGCAGGGGCTCGGTGAGATCGGCCAGGAGGTCCGCCAGGGGATAGAGCAGCAGCGCCGGCAGCAGCAGGTAGCGGGCCAGGGAGGGGCCGGAAAACGCCAGGCGCAGGGCCAGCAGCCAGACCAGCCAGGCGCTGACCGCCCGGACGAGTGCCCAGCCCGCGTCCCCGCTAGCCGTCGGCAGGAGCCAGGCCAGCAGGGCCAGGACGAGACTGAGGAGCAGCGCATCGATCCAGGCCCCAGGGCCGCCGCCGTGGGTCAGCCACCAGGCCGCCACGGCGAGGGGAAAGTAGCTGGCGAGGGTGATGGCCTCGGCCGCCCAGGTGGCCTGTGCCGCCGGGGCCAGCCAGGTGCCGGTGGCCGGGCCGAGGGTCGCCAGGATCGCCGCGATGGCCAGGAGGGCCCAGGCCGGTCGATGCGCCAGGCGCTGTCGCGATACCACGGCCAGGGTCAGGGCGAGGGCTGCGAAGGCGCCGCCGGCCACCGGCAGTGCAGTGGCCCAGTCGCCGGGAGGCAGGAGGGCCTGGACGATGGCCAGCGTCAGCACCAGCAGGCCGGGCCAGGCGCTATGCAGGGGTGGAACGAGGCGTTGTACGGGCCTGGCCGAGTGGTCTCTCACCGCTCTTTTCCTTCAGGTGGGCGGGCACAATGCTCAAAGCGTAGTCGAGCCACTCGGCCATGAGCCGGCAGGGCTGGACGCACCGCCAACGGCGCCAGGCATCTTGCCTTGCCGGCAGGGTGCTCGGTGGTGTCGTGGTGCCTGCCGGGAAAGGCTCGCATCGCGATCGGTGGCAAGGGATACTGTGACCCAGTGATGATAGAGTGCCGTCAGGTTATTGATCGTTGGCATCAGGCCGATGGGAGAGGGCGAGGCACTATCGCCTCGAATCGATATGGATAGAGAATCTTTGGGCGTGTGACGCAGATGATGATGAAGAGTCCCGCCAATAATGGCTCCTTTATTCGGTTACGCCAGGAAGGCCGTACCGAACAGGTAATACGCCGCATGATGGAGGCTATCGACCTCGGCCTCTATGTGGAAGGGCAACAATTACCCAGCGAAACCGAGCTCGCCATGCAGTTCGGGGTGGCCACGGTGACCCTGCGCGAGGCACTGGGCTACCTGCGTCAGGTCGGGGTGATCGAGACCCGTCGGGGGCGCAATGGCGGCAGCTTCGTTTGTGCCACCGAGGAGCTGTCCGCCGAGCTGATGCTGGAGCGCCTCGACGAGTGGAGCCTGATCGAGCTGCGTGACCTGGGCGATGAGCATCGGGCCATTTCCGGCATGGCCGCGCGTCTCGCCGCCGAGCGTGCCACCCCCGATAGCTACCGCCATATGGCCTTTCATATCGAGGCCCTGGGCGAGGCCGGCAATCGCCGCGAGCGGCGTCGCGCCGATGCCCGCTTCCACATGGAGATCGCCGCCCACTCCCAGTCCGTGCGCCTGACCCATGCCGAGATCCGCCTGCAGTCGCAGTTGGGCGAGCTGCTCTGGCTGCCCGGCAAGGAGCCCCCCGAGGTGGCGACCATCCAGCGGGAACATCAGGCCATTCTAGACGCCATCCGGCAGGGGGAGGCGGCATCGGCCGGGCGCCTCGCCGAGGCGCATATCCAGGCGGGCATTCGCCGCCTGATCACCATGAAGCTGGCGCTAATGGAGACGCGGTCGGGGGACGATGATGAGCACTGAGCCGATGGCCGGGCGCCGCCAGGCGTGTCTGCGGCGTATCGAGGCCGCCCTCGATGGGGTCTTCGACGATATCGAACGCATCGCCGCCGAGCTCGAGCGGCTCTGGGAGGGCCAGGCGGGCCTGGGCAAGGCCCCGGCGTCCGCCGACCTCAAGTCGCTGCGTACCCTGGCCGATGACCGGCTGACCCGGGACAATCGCTGGGTGCTGGGCACCGGCGTGGTGCTGGAGCCTGGGGTGCTGGCGGATTGCGATATGTTCTGTGAGTGGCGCCACCTGGTGGGGGAGGGCAAGCCGGCCCAGCTTGATCTCAACTTCAACCGCAGCAGCGACAGCTACTACAACTACCGGGATATGCCCTGGTTCACCCAGCCGCGGGAGACCGGCCGGCGCGTGGTGGAAGGGCCCTATATCGACCTCTACGGCCAGGACGCCTATATCCTCACTTTCGCCCGACCGCTGCAATGCCGCGGCGACTTCCTGGGCATCGCCGGGGCCGACGTGCACCTGGGGCGCTTCGAGCGCATCCTGGTGCCCGGCCTGCTGCAGCTGGAGCACGACGCCCTGCTGGTCAACGCCTCTGGGCGGGTGATCGCTTCCAATACCCCTTGCTGGCTACCCGGCGAGCGGTTTCGCATGCCGGATAAGGGCTCGCCGCCGGGGTGCCGGGTGACTCCCCTGGCCGGCCAGCACGCCCATTGGCAACTGGTGGAGTCCCTCGATTCGGCGCTGGCCCGGGACGACGGCTAAGCCTGTCGGGCCGGCCCACTGCTACCCTTCGGTGTTTCCGGTCTTCTCATTCCCGCCGCCCCAGCTGTTACCTCCAGTAGCAAAACGATGCTGCCTCGGGCCTCCCACTCCCATCGGGGGAGGGCGAGGCCCGGTTGCCTCATGGGCGTGCATCGACCGACTGACTCGCCCCAAGTTGGTGAAAAAACAAGGAGCTAAGCCTTGTCGTCTCGACGGGAGAGGGCGCCTCTTCATTAAAAATATAAAAACATATGTTATATGGCATGAGCCTTGCAGTCTGTTTGGTGACGGCCTCCCCGTGATGCGAGGGAGGATGAACCAAGCCGCTGGATCCATCGTTACGCCAATAACAACCACGAGGATATGACATGAAACTACTGCGCGACTCCCTGCCGGAGAGCTGGTCACTGGTCTTCTCGGCCTTCGCCGCCGCCTACGGCGTCGGCCTGCTGGCGCTGCTGGCCCTGCCGTTCCTGATCAGCGCCATCATCACCGACTTGGGGCTGAACGAGGCCCAGGCCGGCTACCTGATGTCCGCCGAGTTCCTGCTGACCATGGTGGCCTCGCTGATCATCGCGCCCCTGATGGGGCAGGCGCCGCGGCGCACCCTGGCCCTAGTGGGGGCCCTGGTGGCCATTCTGGCCAATCTCGGCTCGGCCATGGCGACCGAGGTGACCACCCTGGCCATCCTGCGCTGCGTGGCCGGCGCCGGGGCCGGCCTGGCGCTGGCCTGCGGTAACGCCTGCGTCTCCAGCGCCCGGGACCCCGACACCATCGCCGGCTACATGAACGTGCTCTTCGTGGCGCTGATGATCGTGGTGATGCTGGTGTTCGCCCGCACCATGGCCAGCAGCGGCCTCTCGGGGCTCTATTTCTCGCTGGCGGCGACCCAGGCGGTGATGCTGCTCTTCATGCTCAAGATGCCCCAGAGGGCCGCCATCACCCAGGCCATGACGCAGGCGGCGCTGCCCAACAGCAAGATGCTCTCGGCGGCGGCGGTGTGCATGATGCTGGCCACCTTCCTCTTCTCCATGCGTGACACCATGGGCTGGGCCTTCGTCGAGCAGGTGGGCATCCGCGTCGGCTACGACGGCGAGAGCCTGGGCCTGCTGTTCTCCCTGCAGGCCTTCGTCGGCCTGGCGGGCCCGCTGCTGGTGGCACTGATCGGCAGCCGCTTCGGGCTCAGCAAGCCGGTGATCATCGGTATCCTGCTGTGCGGCGGTTCCAGCCTGGGCTATGTGCTGGGCGAGGCCTCCATCGTCATGTACACCACCGGCGTGATGATGATCGCCTTCACCTACTTCTACACCCTGGCCTACCTCACCTCCCTGGCCGCCTCCCTGGATCGCGAGGGGCGCGTGGTGGCCGCCTGCGGCAGCTTCCTGACCCTGGGCATCGCCATCGGCCCCGCCGTCTCGGGCACCCTGATCGCCATCGGTGGCTATGCGCTGACCGGCTGGGCCATCGCCATCACCGTGGGCCTGACCCTGCTGGCGGTCTCGGTGCCCCTGGCCAAGGCCCGCCAGCGCCGCCAGGCGGAGCAGCTGGCCGCCGAGAGCGCCGTCACCGCTTCCTGAGCCATTACGACTCGTCGTGGGGCCGTGATGGCCCCCGGCGAGTCGCACGGAAACCGTCCCGTAAGACACGCCATCTACGACGAACGATTGACAGAGTTTCTGCAAAAATCCTTTGAAACATATAAAACCATATCTTATATTTTTTACATGGCATCGCCCCAGGCAGCAGCACGATAACCACAGACACTCTTGCCCGGATGCCAGGACGATAACCGATAACAAGAGGTGCCTATGTCCACCATGATCGAAGAGCCCACCGACCAGGCTCCCTACCTGGATGTGGCCGACCCGGGATTCTCGATTCGCTCCCAGGTCGTCGAACAGGCGCGGGAGAAGAGCTGGTATGCCCGCACCCCCTATGGCATCGCCGTGTTGCGCTATGACGAGGTCAATACGCTGGTCCGTGACCGCCGCCTGCGCCAGGGAAGCTACGCCTGGCCGGCCCATAACAATGCCCATGGCAGCTTCTCCGACTGGTGGATGCGCATGCTGCTGAGCAAGGAGGGTGCCGATCATTCCCGGCTGCGGCGCCTGGCCAATCCGGCCTTTGCGCCCAAGCTGGTCAAGAAGATGACCCCGGATTTCCAGCGGATCGCCGACGAGCTGATCGACGACTTTATCGATGCCGGCGAGTGCGATTTCGTCGCGGCATTTTCCGAGCCTTATGCCACCCAGGTGATCTGCCTGCTGCTGGGCCTGCCGCGTAGCGAGTGGAGGAACCTGGCGGAATTGGCCTCGGAAATGGGCCTGGCATTGGGCGTCACCTTCAAGCGCGACGAGGCCCGGATCAATGCCGCCACCGACAAGCTCTTCGCCTACGCCAAGGCGGTGGTGGAGAACATCAAGCGGGAGGGGCTGGGGGATGACTTCCTGAGCAGCCTGGTGCGCGCCAACCAGGACGACGACCAGGCGCTGAGCGATCAGGAACTCTACGACATGATCGTGCTGGCGATCTTCGGCGGCATCGATACCACCCGTAACCAGATCGCCCTGGCCCTGGACACCTTTATCCAGCACCCGGCGCAGTGGAAGCTGCTCGGCGAGCAGCCCGAGCTGGCCCGGGCCGCGGTGGAGGAGGTGATGCGGGTGCGTCCCACCGTGACTTGGGTGACCCGGGAGGCCCTGGAGGACTTCACCTTCCAGGGGCTGGAGATCACCCAGGGCACCACGGTGCACCTGTTCAGCCAGTCGGCGGGCACCGACCCCCGCGCCTTCGACGACCCCGGTTTCGATATCACCGCCAAGCGCTGCCCGCACTTCGGCTTCGGTGCCGGTGCCCACCACTGTATCGGCCATTTCATCGCCCGGGGCGACATGACCGTGGCCCTGGCCAAGCTGGCCCAGCGCCTGCTCGATCCCGAGTACGCCGGCACCCCAGAGTGGCTGCCGGATAGCGGCAACACCGGTCCGGTCAGGCTGCCGATTCGCTTCCGGGCGGGGAGGGCGGCATGACGGCCCCGAGCATCGCCATCGTCGGCGCCGGCCCCTCCGGCTGCTACCTGGCCCAGGCCCTGCGCAAGCAGTGGGCCGAGGCGCGGATCGATATCTTCGACCGCCTGCCGGTGCCCTTCGGCCTGGTGCGCTACGGGGTGGCCCCGGATCATCCCGGCACCAAGGCGGTGACCCGCCAGTTCGAGCGCCTCTTCGAGCGCGATGGCATCGGCTTTCACGGCAACCTGGCGCTGGGCCGTGACCTCGCCCTGGACGAGCTGCGCGAGGCCTATGACGTGGTGGCCCTGGCCACCGGCCTGGCCGCCGACCGCCGCCTGGGAATCCCCGGCGACGACCTGCCCGGGGTCTACGGTGCCGGCGTCCTGACCCGTCGCCTCAACGATCATCCGGACGAGCAGGGGCTGCGCCCCGACCTGGGCCGGCGGGCGGTGATCATCGGCCAGGGAAACGTGGGCATCGACGTGCTGCGCCTGCTTAGCAAGCCGGAGGCCGCCTTCGAGGGCTCCGAGCTCTCGCCGGAGGCGCTGGCCGCCTGCCGGACCAAGCCGCTGGCACGCCTCGATATCGTCGGCCGCTCTTCCGCCGCCGAGGCCAAGTGCGACGCCGCCATGCTCCGCGAACTGGGGCGCCTGGCGGGGCTCTCCTTCCATTTCGCCGCGCCGCTGCCGGCACCGGAGAGCGTCGAAGACAAGGCCGCCGGCCAGCGCCTGGCCGCCTTCCACGAGTTGGCCGAGTGCGGCGCCGACGGTGAGGGCTGCCAGATCCACTTTCACTTCGGCTGGACTCCGGAGGCGGTGCTCGGCGAGGCCCGGGTCGGCGGGGTGCGCTTTTATGGCGGCGAGAGCGGTGAGGAGAACCTGGAGCTTGCCGCCGACAGCCTGATCACCGCCATCGGCTTCACCCAGCACGACCCCAGCCTGCCCGGCGCCCCCGAGGCGCCCCGGCCCGACGACCAGGGGCGCCTGGCTGCGGGCCTCTACTGCACCGGCTGGCTGCGGCGTGGTCCCCGCGGAACCATTCCCGAGAACCGCCAGGATGCCCGCGCCGTGGCCGCCATCATCGCCGCCGACCTTGTCGCCGACCGGGCCGAGCGTCCCCTGGGGCGGCCCGGTTTCGCGGCCCTGCCCGCGGCGGTGATCGCCCGGGCCACCGACTTCTCTGGCTGGAAACGCATCCAGGCGGTGGAAGCCGCCGAGGCGCCGGCCGGCCGACTCTGTCGGCGCATTCCCGATCTGGCGAGGCTGCTCGAGATCGCCCAAGCGACCCCCGTGGGAGGACCCTGAGATGACGATTCATGTGATTTACGGCACCGAGACCGGCAACGCGGAAATGGTCGCCGACGACCTGGTGGAGGCCCTGGAGAATGACGCCACCGTCACGGCCCGTGACCTGGCCGACTTCGACCCGGCCGAGGTGGCCGAGCGGGACTTCGTGATCCTGGTCAGCTCCACCTATGGCGAGGGCGAGCTGCCCAACTCGGCCCAGCCCTTCTTCGCCAGGCTGGAGGCTCAGGCCCCCGACCTCAGCGGCCTGACCTTCGCCACCTTCGGCCTGGGCGACAGCTTCTACGAGACCTTCAACCACGGCAGTCGGATCCTCGCCGACAAGCTGCGCGAGCTGGGCGCCACCGAGCTGGGCGAGCGCGGCGTGCATGACGCCTCCAGCGGCGAGCTGCCCGGCGAGGTGGCGGTGGAATGGTTGAAGGGCCTGCTCGGCGCCCACGGTGCGCGGATCATGGCCGGCGAGGCCACCGCGGAGGCCGCCTCATGAGTGTCCTGCGCCTGTGCATCCTCGAGAACGGCCTGGTGCCGGAGCCGCTCGGTGAGCGCTTCGCCGGCTACCCGGCGATGATCGAGGCCTGGCTGGGACCGGCGCTGCCGGAGGCGAGCTTCGAGGCGGTTTCGCCGGTCTCCGGGGAGGCGCTGCCGGACCCCGCCGCCTTCGATGGCTACCTGCTGACCGGCTCCAAGCACAGCGTCTACGAGGGCGCCGACTGGATGCGCGCCGAGATCGACTTCCTGCGCCGCGCCCGGGCCCTGGGCCGTCCGATCTTCGGCATCTGCTTCGGCCACCAACTGATGGCCGATGCCTTCGGCGGCCGCACCGCCAAGGCCGGAGCGGGCTGGGGCCTGGGGGGGCAGGACTATCGTCCCGACGATGGGGCCGAGGTCGATCGAGGCGCCGGCCGGGTGCTGGCCTTCCACCAGGACCAGGTCATGGAGCTGCCGCCCCAGGCTCGGGTGCTGGCCGGCAGCGACCACTGCCCCCACGGCGTGCTGAGTTACGCCTTCCCGGCGCTGTCGGTGCAGTACCACCCCGAGTTCACCCCGGCCTACGTGGAGGCGCTGCTGGATCGCTACGGCGGCCACCTCTTCGATCAGGCCGAGGCCCAGGCGGCCCGAGCCAGCCTGTCGCCGCCCGATCTGGCCAATGCCGAGGTCGCCGCCTGGGTGGCGCGCTTCTTCCGGGAGGCCTGCGTCAGCGCCTCTCCCGCCGCCGGGCGGGCCACCCCTAGCCCCATCGACCCCTAGTACGAATCGACCGAGCACTGCGCGTTTTCCCCTGGCTCCGCCAGGTACAACAACCACAACAGAACCGCCTTCGCCTCCTCAGGGAGCGCTTGGCAAAGGAGAATGACATGACGTCTCTGACAAGTACCGCCCAAGCCACGTCGGCCCTCGACACCGCCCTCCAGGCGGCCCCCACCACGGCCCTCGATCGCCATCGCGAGACCAACAACAGCGCCGCGGTGACGCAGGAACTGAGCGCGCGCATCCGCGACTCCGGGGTCGAGTACCTCTACTACCAGGTGGTCACCCTCACCGGCCGGGTGGTAGCCAAGGTGGTACCGGCCAAGCACCTGCTGCGCAACCTGGACAAGGGCATCCAGTTCCACCGTACCGCCATCTCCGACCTGCAGTGCAACCGCGCCGGCGAGCTGCTGGGCGGCGGCGCCCAGGCCGCCGAGTTCACCGGCATGCCGGACGCCGACAGCTTCCAGGTGCTGCCCTGGGACCGCTCCATCGGCTCCTTCTTCTGCCGCCTCTACGAGCCGGAGCACCGCCCCGAGAACGGCGGCAGCATCCTCGCCACCGACCCTCGCGGCCTGCTGCTGGACACCCACCGCCGCTTCGTCGACGAGACCGGCCTGACCCTGCGGACCGGCCTGGAGCCGGAGATGTCCTGGCTGGGCGAGAAGCTCAACGTCAAGGTGCGCCCCGGGGCCAGCCCCGCCTACCACCTGGGCAACCTGGAGCTGATGCGGCCCATCTTCAAGCGGGTCATGGAGTACGCCGGCGCCATGGGCCTGGACATGATCGAGGGCGACTACGAGGATCCGGGCCAGCTCGAGCTCAACTGGATGTTCGACGACTGCCACCTGACCGCCGACCGCATGATGACCTATCGCCTGATCTGCCGTCAGGTGGCCCAGGAATTCGGGGTCAAGGCCAGCTTCATGCCCAAGCCCACCACCGGCAGCATGGGCAACGGCTGTCACCACAACTTCAGCCTGTGGCGCGGTGACGAGAACGTCCTCGCCGAGCCGGGCCGCCGCGAGCTGCACCTCACCGAGACCGGCCAACATGCCCTCGGTGGGCTCCTGGCCCATGCCCCCGGCGCCATGATGATCATGGCCTCCACCGTCAACTCCTATAAGCGCTACTGGGACACCGGGTTGTTCGCCCCCAACTGCATCAACTGGGGCATGGACAACAAGACCTGCACCGTGCGCCTCTCCGCCAACGGCCGCCTGGAGTTCAAGGTGCCGGACGCCAGCGTCAATCCCTACCTCTCCCATGTGATGCTGCTGGCCGCCATGCGCGACGGCCTGAAGAACGAACTGGACCCGGGCGCCCCGGACAACAGCGACAGCATTCCGGGGGCGGCCGGCGAGATCCGCTACCTGCCGCGCACCCTGGGCGACGCCATCGCCGCCTTCGACCAGGACGCCGTGATCCAGGGCGCCATGCCGGCGGAGATGGCCAGCCTCTATCGCGACCTCAAGGCGGACGAGTGGGCGCGCTACTGCGCCGCCGTGACCGACTGGGAAAAATCCATGTACGAGGACTACCTGCCGTGAACCAGACCGCGACCGATCTCAAGCTCAAGGTCATCTGTGCCGACCTTCCCGCGCCGCCGTTGTTCTGGCGCGACGACCAGGGCCAGCGTCACGGCTACGAGGCCGACGTGGCACGGCTGCTGGCCAGCAAGCTGGCTGGGGATACCGCCTTCGTCTACCGTCAGTGGGCCGACTTCTACCCCGCCCTGGAGGCGGGGGAGGGGGACATCCTGCTCTGCGGGCAGGGCATCTCCGAGTACCGCCAGACCCTGGCCGACTTCACCGCCCCCTATGCGGTCTTCGACGAGTCGGTGATGGTGCGGCGCGGCTCGCCCATCCGCCGCGCCGAGGATCTGGCGGGGCGCCGGGTCGGGGCCATCGACAAGAGCCTCAACATGGCCCTGGCCGAGACCTTCGAGGGCGCCATCCGGGTGCCCTTCTCGGGGGAGTCCGAGGACGTGATGGGGGACATGGTGGCGGCCCTGCGCCGCGGCGAGATCGACGCCTTCGTCGATGACGACGTGGCCCTGGTGCCCCTGGCCGAGGAGGAGGACCTGGCCATCGCCTTTACCGTGGCCAGCCGCAACGCCTGGGGCATCGCCGTGAAGAAGGGCGAGCCCGAGCGCCTGGCCCGGGTCGAGGCGGCTCTGGCCGAGGTCAAGGCCAACGGCGAGCTCCGGGCCCTGTGGGAGCGCTGGATGCCGACCCTCGACTACCCCTTCTGAACCGCCACGGGGAGCGCCGAGCCGGCGCTCCTTCCCCTATTCACGACACCCTGGTGACGCCATGAAACCGAGACGCGCCCTCGCGGTGCTGCACTCGCCCAGCGACGTGCCGGGCACCCTGCCCGAGGTGCTCGCCGAGCACGGCATCGCACTACAGACGCACCTAGTGAGCGACCCCCTGCCGCCCCCGGAGACGCTGGAGATGGTGGTGGTGATGGGCAGCCCTGAATCCGCCTACGACTCGCGCCTGCCGTGGCTTGAGGCCGAACTGCGCTGGCTGAAAACGGTCATCGACGCCGGCGTGCCGACCCTGGGCATCTGCTTCGGCAGCCAGCTGCTGGCCCGGGCCCTGGGCGGTACCGCCCTGGCCGCCGGAGAGGCCGAGATCGGCTGGACGCCGCTGCGTGACCGCCATCCCGACTGGCACCACCCCGGCCCCTGGCTCAACTTCCACTTCGATACCTTCCGCCTGCCCGATCATGTCACCCTGCTGGCCGATACCGCCCTGGCCCCCCAGGCCTTTCGCCACGGTTCGGCCTGGGGTGTGCAGTTCCACCCCGAGATTACGGTGGCGATGTTCGATACCTGGCTCAGCGACTGGCAAAAGAGCGAGGAGGGGCGACGCTTCCTCGACGAGGCCGGCGACCTGCCGCGGCGCCTGCGCGACGAGATCGCCCGGCGTCAGCCCGATAACACCGCCAACTTTCGTCGCCTGATGGGCGATTTCCTGGCCGCCATCGCGGCGCCGGAAAAGGAGATAAGCTGAGATGACCCCCATCGACGGCCAATGACTGGCGGGCCCGGGCCGAGGGCCTGACGATCGTCGGCGAGGCTGATATCGCGGGGCCGATACGCCGTCTCGTTCCGGCGAGACCCGTGAGAAGATCCGCCCCGAGGCTGGCCGCCTGCTGGCGCGGGTGGCGAGTCAATCGGCAAGCGAACGGGGTTGCTGCAAGGCGCCCTCAGACCCCATAAGTCGAGGGTTCGCGGCATACGCAACAGGTTGGCGTTGCCGGGACAATCACTCAAGGAGATAAGTCACATGGGTAAGTATGCGGTCATCAATCCGGCAACCGGTGAGACCATCAAGGAATACCCCACCGCGACCGATGCCGGGATCCAGGACGCCATTGCCGCCGCGCAGAAGGCGTACACGGAGTGGTCGCGCAAGACCACCCTTGCCGAGCGCGCGGCCCTGGCTCAGAAGGCAGCGGATCTCTTCCGTGAGCGCAAGGAAGCGCTCGGCGCCATCATCAACCGCGAGATGGGCAAGCCACTCGCCCAGTCGATCGGTGAGGCCGAGTTCTCCGGCGACATCACGGAGGTGTTCGCCAAGAACGCCGAGGCGTGGCTCGCCGACGAAGTGCTCGATGTCGAGGATGGTCTGCGCACCTTTATCCGCCACCAGGGGCTCGGGGTCATCCTCGGCATCATGCCGTGGAACTACCCGTACTATCAGGTGGCACGCTTCGCCTCACCCAACCTGATTCTCGGCAACACCATCGTGCTGAAGCACGCTGAGAGTTGTCCGGAGTCAGCACTTGCCATCGAGCAGATCTACCGCGACGCGGGGTTCCCCGAGGGCGCCTATGTGAACGTGTTCGCCTCGCACGAGCAGATTTCGACGATCATCGCGGATGATCGCATTCAGGGCGTCTCTCTGACCGGGTCAGAGCGCGCTGGCTCGATCGTCGCCGAGCAGGCCGGCAAATATCTCAAGAAGTGCGTGCTCGAGCTCGGCGGGTCCGATGTGTTCCTGGTCCTCGAGACGGATAACATCGACCACGCCGTGAAGCACGCCGTCGCTGGCCGCATGGAGAACACCGGCCAGGCCTGTAACGGCTCGAAGCGGATCGTCGTCATGGACAAGTACTTCGACGAGTTCACCGAGAAGTTCAAGGCGGCCATCGCAGGCCTATCGTACGAAAACGGCGACTTCGGTCCGCTCTCCTCCGAGGGGGCGACCCGGGGGCTCTCGGCACAGGTGCAGGGGGCTCTCGCTCAGGGGGCCAAACTGCTCGTCGGTGACAACGACCCGAAAGGCAACGTTTACACCCCCTCGATCCTCGCCGAAATCACCCCGGCGATGGACGTGTACAGCCAGGAACTCTTCGGCCCGGTCGCGCAGATCTACAAGGTCTCGAGCGACGAAGAGGCGATCGAGCTCGCCAACGCCTCGCCCTATGGCCTCGGATCGATCGTCATCTGCGACGATCTCGAACGCGCCGAGAAAGTTGGCAACCAGCTGGATGTCGGCATGGTCTTCATCGGCGCATCGGGCCTGGAGGGGGCAGACATCCCCTTCGGCGGCGTCAAGAAGTCGGGCTACGGCCGCGAACTCGGCAAGGGCGGCATGATGGAGTTCGCGAACAAGAAGCTATTTCGCTTCGCTGGCTAATTTCATGGGATTGGGCCATGCCTCACAGGGGGCATGGTCCCTTTTTCTGTGACACCCCCAACCCTGTAGAACTGACCCTCCACCCAGTAGGAGCTAGCTTGAGCTGGCGATTGGCGCCGCAGGCGCCCTGGTAGCGCCCCCGCCAGCATCGACATAGCCTCCACCGACAAGATGGGTTGCCCCTTGTGGGAGCTCGGCTATCCCGAGCGATTGGCGCCGCAGGCGCCCTGGTAGCAACACAGCTTCTCGGCCATATCACCATTCTCAGTGACGACCCCCTTCCTCGGGTATCCCATCACATGCCAGGATAAAAGCGGCCAGTCCAACCCGCGACAACCACAAGGAGGTGCCAGCCCATGCCTTTTCTCGACCTGGAGGTCAGAACCGCCCGCATCGTGCACGGCTTCGACGAGGCGAACCGAGAGATCGCCGAATGCCCGGAAGAAACGGACTTTACCCGCAAGCTGATCGCCATCTCCCGCATCCAGTCGATCAGCGAGCAATACCTGCTGGTGACCGGCTCCCATGGACGGGTGATGTACTGGGAGTATCACGGCAGCCTGGATGAGGTCGAGGCCCGCCTGGCCACGGCCGGCCTGATGCTGGAGTGACCGGCGGCCCATAAGGAGGAAAATATGCAAGGAAGCTGTCTATGCGGTGGGGTGCGCTACGCCATCGAAGCGCTGAGCACGGCCCCACAGATCTGCCACTGTCAGACCTGCCGGAAGGCCCATGCCGCTCCCGCGGTGGTCACGGCGGGGGTAGCCCGGTCGGCGTTTCGCTGGCTCCAGGGTGAGGCGCTACTCAACCGCTACGAATCCAGTCCCGGCAAGTGGCGTCACTTCTGCTCGCGCTGCGGCTGCCACCTGATCGCGGAGCGGGAAGGTCAGGCGCATCTCGTCTTGCGCCTGGCTACCCTGGACGAAGACCCCGGCGTGATGCCCGAGGCGCATATCTGGACCAGCCACGACCAGCCCTGGCTGAGCGGTGAGGGCCTGCCACGCCATCCCCAGTGGCCGCCAGGCCGATAAGCGCCGAGGACAGCCCTACAAAGCTCCACTTTGTACCTGTTGGAGCTGGCTTTAGCCGGCGATCTGCGCCTGATTACCTTGCCAAATTCATTTTCCCATCCAACGCGCCCCATAGGCGGAGTTACCGCTTACCCGCGTGAAAGGCGTCCAATTCCAGCTATGCACGACCATCCCGCCATGGCTAAGATGGAAAGCAATATTCGATTAGTGGATGGGGCGGGGAGGCAGCATGGTGGCAGGGAGCTGGCTGGCGAAGCCGCCGAGTGGGGCGGCGGCTATCGATTCGAAGCGGCTATGCCGGCAAAGGCAGCAGGCACATTCATTGGGGGTATGTGGCATGCACGATGATCGGTATTATGCTGCCAAGCTATATTTTATTCCCTTGTTTTTCAATAAGATAAGAGGTGATCCGGCTTGCGGCATAACATTATTGAACGCGCGTGCGCGTTCAAGTGGGATATGAAGCGTGCGGTCTAATACCTGTTAAAAATAAGAGGTTTCATGGCAAAAAGGGATGAGATTCGAAAAGAATTGGCTGCTCTCTATAAAGAGGGGGTTGAGCTAGCACAGGCCTTACAAAAAGGTGAAGAAATTCAATTTGAATACTCCTATCAGTGCTGGTACACGAAAGCCTTGAAGGCTGTTGGTTCATTGGCACCAGATCGCTTGCAAGAATTTAGAGCTTACTACGAGCCGGATCCAAAGAGAAAGAGCTTGGGGTATGGCACATACGTAATACAGGATCTACTGAAAGGCCTAGCCCCTTCTAGGGTGCATTATCCGGATTTCGATACGAAAGACCGGGCTCTTCGGTGCTTTTTTAATCAACTGACTATTGTTGCGGCGTTGTCCGAACGAATCGACTTAATAATTTCCAATATTGAGAACGAGCTTTACGCTGACTTGCAGGATAGTGAATTAGAAACAGCGGAAAGGCTAGCTAAGGTTAGTCCTAGAGCTGCAGGTGCGTTAGTGGGTGTAGTCATTGAAGGCCACCTGCAAAAGGTGGCGAAGCAGCACCAAGTAAAAATAACCAAAAAGTTTCCGACAATCGCTGACCTAAACGACCCACTGAAAGCGGCCGGGATAATTGAAGTCCCTGAGTGGCGAAAGATTAGTTGTAGGGTCCCGGATGATCAAATGAGCTATAGGAGTTATCCTCTGCTGGCAGCCAGAGAGCTTCTACAGCAATTCATTTGGGAGCAGGTTCATGGACATCAAGCTGCATAAGCAGGCCACCAC
>NZ_BRCY01000022.1:0-59409 GCF_023708045.1 Halomonas sp. NCCP-2165 | reverse complement strand
GGGCGTGAGCATCCGGGGGCCTCCTAGCGGACCGACGTCGGTAGGCGATGGGCGGGGGCCGGGCGGGCGCGTCGCACCCCCTCGAGAACGGCCAGGAAGTCATCGGCGACCCGTGACCAGCTCTGCTCGGCCACCGTCAAGCGCGCCGCGCGGCCCAGTTGCCCCCAGCGGGCCGGGCTCTGGCAGAGACGGCAGGCGGCGGCGATAAAGGCCTCATCATCCGCCACCGGCACGCCGACGCCGTTATACCCCTCCTCGATCAACAGCGCCGCCGCGGCGGTGTCGAAGGCCACCACCGGCAGGCCGCTGGCCATGGCCTCCGGTACCACATTGCCGTAGGTCTCCGAGAGCGAGGGAAAGAGCAGCAGGTCGGCGCTGGCATAGTGACGGGGCAGGTCATCCGGGGCCACGAATCCGCAGAAGTGGGCCTCGGGCAGCTGCTCGGCGAGGGCCCGGCGCTGGGGGCCATCGCCGACGATGACCTGCGCCAGGTCCGGACGCAGGGCCTGCATGGCGCGCACGCTGCGCACCAGCAGGCTCAGGTTCTTCTCCTTGGCCAGTCGGCCCACATGCAATACCACCGGTTGATGGGGCTGGGCGCCCCAGGCCCGGCGCAGGGCCGGATCGCGCAGGTCCGGCGAGAAGCGGCGGGTATCGACGCCACGGCCCATTATCGCGAGCCTGGCGAATCCCTGGGCCTCCAGGCGTCCGGCCTGATCTGGTGTCGGCACCAGGGTGGCGCCGGTCCGGTTATGGAAGCGGCGCAGCCCGGCCCGTACCAGGGGCTTGAGCAGACCCAGCCCGTAGGCGCCGGCGTAGTGATCGAAGTCGGTGTGAAAGCCGCTGGCGGTGGGAATGTCCAGGCGACTGGCCGCCGAGAGGGCGGCCCAGCCCAGGGGGCCCTCGGTGGCCAGGTAGGCCACCTCGGGACGTTGCTGGCGCCAGAACCGCTGCACGGCGCGGCGTGCCGGCCAGCCTAGGCGCACCTGACGGTAGCCGGGCAGGGCCAGGCCGGGCACCTGGAGTTCCGCCTGTATGCCCGGAAAGCGGCCCGGGGTCTCGGGTCGCGGACGAATCAGCTGCAGCTCATGCCCCCGAGCCAGCAGCTCGTCGCTCAGCCGGCCCAGGGTGTGGGCCACGCCATTGATCTCCGGGGCCCAGGTCTCGCTGACCAGACAGATACGCATCGCCTCTCCCGTGATTGTCATTCGTCAGGCCTAGCCTGAGCCTTCGCGGTGACAGGGGAGGGACGGTGCCGTGACAGTGGGGTGACAAGGCTCCTAGCGCAGCACCCGGCGTGGGTCCATGGGGCGGCCCCCCTGGCGCATATCGAACAGCAGGTCGTGGCGCCCGGTCTCGCCGTGACGCCCCACCCGGCACAGGGGGGTGCCGCGACTGACCCGGCGGCCCGCCTCGACCTCCAGGCGGTCGCACTGGGCATAGACGCTCTGCAGGTTATCGGCATGGTGGAGGATCACCACCTGACCCAACTGGCGCATGCTGCCGGCGAAGCGTACCTCGCCATCGGCCACGGCCGTGGCGCGGGCGCCGCTGCCGGTGGCCAGCAGCATGGGCTGTAGGGTGCCGCGACTGTCGGTGCCATAGTGGCGAATCACCCGGTACTCCGCCAGGGGCCAGGGCCAGTCGCGGGCCGAGGCGGGAGGCGCGCTGGTGGCGGGGCGGTTGGGCGTCGCGGGGCCTGGGGCGGGACGCCGCGCGGTGGTGACGGTCCCGCTGAGCGGCACCCGTATCACCTGGCCGACCCGCAGGCGATCGGGCCGCTGGCCGGGGTTGCCGGCCTGGATGCGGCCACTGGTGGTGCCGAAGTGTCGTGCCACCGAGGTGTAGGTGTCGCCGGGGCGAATCTGATAGCGATAGGGGCCGCCGGAGGGGGCGCGCTCGTTGGCGGTGGGAACCAGGATCCGCTGACCCACCGCCAGGCGCCGGGCATTCACGCCGGGGTTGAAACGTTGCAGGCGGGCCAGGGGGATATCGGCGCGCCGCGCGATGGCGCCCAGGGTATCGCCGCGCTGGATGGTGACCCAGTTGCCGGCGATGGGCGCCTGGCCCGGGCGGCGACCATCGCTTACCTGGCCGGCACAGCCGGCGAGCAGCAGGGTCAACAGGGTCAGCAGCAGCGCCAGGCGTCGAGGCGTCGATCCTTGTCTTGCCATAGGGCATTGAGCCATGACTGGAAGCGTTCCTTGTAGTCCGGATCCTCGTGATAATCGCCCCCTGGCATCCATTCGGGGACCTCGAGGCGTCGCGCGTGAAGACGAATCGTCCCCTCGCGGCCGCAGAGGAAGTCCCAGAAGGTCGGGTTCGGCCTGGCATAGTCCAGGGTCACGTCGAGAATGCCACTGAGCTGGTCGCCGAGCAGGCCCAGTACCTGGGCGGTGCCGCCGGCCCGCGGGCGCAGCAGATGGCGATAGGGACTCTGCTGGGCGTCATGCTTGGTCGGGGTGAAACGGGTGCCCTCGACGAAGTTGTAGATGGCGATCGGCAGCTCGCGCACTCGCTCGCACATGCGCTCGGTGGCCTGGCGATCGCGCTGTGCCAAATGGGGGTGACGCTCGCGCTGCTCGCGGCTCAGGCGACGCATAAAGGGGAACTCCAGGGCCCACCAGGCGAGGCCGACGATGGGCACCCAGATCAGTTGGCGCTTGAGGAAGAAGCGCGGCATGGGGATGCGTCGATGCAGGGCCAGTTGCAGCATAAAGATATCGGTCCAGCTGCGGTGGTTGGAGAGTACCAACCAGCGCTGATCCTGGCGCAGCCACTCGGGGACCTCGGCCTGGAGCCGGGGCCTGAGCCAGAGACGCATCCACCAGAGGTTGAGGCCGATCCAGTTCAGGGCGATGAGGTTCAGGCCCTGGAGTACCTTCAGGCGCAGGCGGTGGCCGGGGGTGATTACCTTGAGCAGGGTCAGCAGCAGCAGGGGAAGCCCCCAGAGCAGGGTGGTCAAGGTCAGCAGGAGCAGGCTGACGCTCCCCTTGAGTATTGGCATGCGCGCTCCTCGATGCGCTGAAACAACCGTGCCAATGCTACTGTAAGCCGCCCCGGCTGCCCAGCCCGGGCGACACACCCACAGCTCGTACACCGTCGGCGCTGAGGCCTGGGGTAGCCCCGAGCCTCTAGCGGTCGTTTCATCACTTAGGGCTGGCGTAGCTCGGGCAGGTCCTCGAACAGTGCCAGGGCCTCGGGATTGGCCAGGGCCTCGCGATTGGTCACCTCGCGTCCCTCGATGACATCCCGCACCGCCAGCTCCACCAGCTTGCCGGAGCGGGTGCGCGGCAGGTCCGCCACCTGGAGGATCTTGGCCGGCACATGGCGCGGCGTGGCGTGGCTGCGAATGGTCTCGCGGATGCGCCGGCACAGGGCCTCGTCCAGGACCCGGTCGTCGCGCAGCCGTACGAAGAGCACCACCCTGACGTCGTCCTGCCACTGCTGGCCGATACACAGCGACTCCAGCACCTCCTCGACCTTCTCCACCTGGCGGTAAATCTCGGCGGTGCCGATGCGCACGCCCCCGGGATTGAGCACCGTGTCGGCCCGGCCGTGGATGATCACGCCGTCCTCGGCGGTCAGCTCGGCGTAGTCGCCGTGGGCCCAGACGCCGGGGAAGCGCTCGAAGTAGGCGGCCCGGTAGCGGCGACCGTCCGGGTCGTTCCAGAAGCCCAGCGGCATGGCGGGGAAGGGGCGGGTGCAGACCAGCTCGCCCTTCTCGCCGGTGACCGGCCGGCCGGCGTCGTCGTAGACCGCCACCGCCATGCCCAGGCCGCGGCACTGTAGCTGGCCGCGGTAGACCGGCCGGACGGGGCAGCCCAGGGCGAAGCAGGAGACGATATCGGTGCCCCCGGAGATGGAGGCCAGCAGCAGGTCGGCCTTGATCTCCCGGTAGACGTAGTCGAAGGCCTCGTGGGGCAACGCCGAGCCGGTGGAGAGCAGGCTCTTCAGGGCCGAAAGGTCATGGTCGCGGCCCGGGCTGAGCCCGGCCTTGGCGCAGGCGGTGAGATAGCGGGCACTGGTGCCGAAGCAGGTCACCCCCTCCCGCTCGGCCAGGCGCCAGAGGCTGGCCCGGTCCGGCGCGAAGGGGGAGCCATCGTAGAGCACCAGGCGGGCGCCCGTGGCGAGCCCCGAGACCAGCCAGTTCCACATCATCCAACCGCAGGTGGTGTAGTAGAAGAGGACGTCCTCCTCGCCCAGGTCGCAGTGCAGGCGGTGTTCCTTGAGGTGCTGCAGCAGGGTGCCGCCGGCGCCATGCAGGATGCACTTGGGCCGACCGGTGGTGCCGGAGGAGTAGAGCACATAGAGGGGGTGATCGAAGGGCAGGAGGGAAAAGGGCGGATCGCTGGCCTCGTTATCCAGGGCCTGGGACCAGGCCATGGCGCCGAGGATGGCGTCGAGCTCGGGGGCCGCCCGGGGATCGAGAAACGGGAAGACGATCAGCCGCTCCAGCCCGGGTAACTGCCCGGCGAGCTCTGTCAGTTTGTCATGGAGGGGGATCGCCTTGCCGTTCCAGTAATAGCCGTCGGCGGCGATCAGCACCCGGGGGGCGATCTGGCCGAAGCGGTCGAGCACCCCCTGAACGCCGAAGTCCGGCGAGCAGGAGGACCAGATGGCCCCCAGGCTGGCGCTGGCCAGCATGGCGATCAGGGCATGCTCGCTGTTGGGCACCAGGCCGGCGACCCGATCACCGGCGGTGACGCCGAGCTCGCCGAGGGTCCGGGCCAGCCGGGCGACCCGGCGATAGAGCTCGGCATGGCTCAGCGGCTCGCGGCGGCCGCGCTCGTCGCAGGCCACCAGGGCGATGGCGTCGTCCTGTCGGCGCAGCAGGTTGGCGGCCATATTGAGCCGGGCCTCGGGGAACCAGCGGGCGCCGGGCATCGCCTCGGGGCGCTCCAGGACCCGCTCGCCGGGCTCGCCGATCACTCCCAGCGCCCACACCTTGCGCCAGAAGGCCTCGGGGTTGGCCAGGCTCCAGGCATGCAGATCGGCGTACTCGTCCATGGCGATGCCGCTCTCCCGGGCCACCTCGTTCATCAAGTGGGCGAGCCGAGTGGCCTGGCGATGCCGTGGGCTGGGTTGCCAGAGGGGCGTGGTCATGGCGGCCTCCCTTATGGGGTAACGTATGCCTATAACCCTAGCAGGGCGGGACGTCCTGGCCTCTCACCCTGCTATCACGCCCTGGCACACCCTGTTAGGCCATGCCCCGTAGTGGCTCGGCGAGGATCTCGCGCAGCGCCTGGGCCGCCACCGAGAGCTCCTGGCCGGCGGGGCAAAGCACCCCCACCGGGCGCGAGATGATCGGTGCCTCCAGGGGCAGGCAGCGGGCACCCAGCTCGTGCATCTGCTGGCGACACAGGGCCGGCACCGCGCTGACCCCCAGGCCGCTGGCCACCATGCGTCCCACCGTCACCAGTTGATGGCTCTCGAAGGTCACGGCCAGCTCGATGCCCTGGGCGGCCAGTTCCGACTCCAGCAACAAACGCACCATGGAGGGGCGCTGCAGGGTGATCAGGTCATAGGCCAGCAGGTCGGCCCAGCGCAGGGTACCGGCCGCGGCCAGGGGCGAGTCCGCGGGGACCACCGCGACGAAGCGATCCTCGAACAGCGGGGTAAAGGTCAGGCCCCGCTCGGCCTCGGGGGCGAAGGCGATGCCCAGCTCCACCTGGCCGCGGCGCACCATCTCGATCACCTGCTCGTTGATCACGTCATGCACCGTCACCGTGATACGCGGGTGGCGGCGGCGAAAGGCCATCAGCGCCGCCGGCAGCAGGTTACAGGCGAAGGCGGGCATGGCGGCCACCGCCACCCGCCCCAGTTGCAGGGTAAAGCGCTGGCGCAACAGCTCTTCGGTGTTGTCCCACTCCGCCAGCAACCGCTTGGCCAGGGGCACCAGGGACTCCCCCTCCGGGGTCAGGCGCACGCTGCGGGTACTGCGGATCAGCAGCGGCCCGCCGAGGCTCTCCTCCAGTCCCTTGATGGCCAGGCTCAGGGCCGGCTGGGAGAGGTGCAGGCGCTCGCAGGCCTGGGTAAAGCTCAGGGTCTGGGCCACCGCCAGGAAGGCCCGCAGCTGCTTGACGGTCATCGCCTTCGGCTCCGTGATTTATATGGCTGGTAAATTAATCCATAAAAAAAACAAACTTAACAAATATATTGTCCGGGGCAACACTGGGAGCACTTCTCCGACACCAAGACGAGGCAGAGCAATGGCCGGATTCGACAAGCGGGTCTACTCCTATGAAGACGCCATGGCGGGCATCGAGAGCGGCATGACCGTGATCGCCGGTGGCTTCGGGCTGTGTGGCATCCCCGAGAACCTGATCGACGAGATCAAGCGCCGCGGCGTGCGCGATCTCACCGTGGTCTCCAACAACTGTGGTGTCGATGGCTTCGGCCTCGGCGTGCTGCTGGAAGACCGCCAGATCAAGAAGATCCTCGCCTCCTACGTGGGCGAGAACGCACTGTTCGAGCGCCAGATGCTCGACGGCGAGATCGAGGTGGTGCTGACGCCCCAGGGCACCCTGGCCGAGAAGATGCGTGCCGGCGGCGCCGGTATTCCCGCCTTCTACACCGCCACCGGCTACGGTACCCCGGTGGGCGAGGGCAAGGAGGTGCGCGAGTTCAATGGGCGCCCGCATATCCTCGAGGAGGCCATCACCGGCGACTTCGCCATCGTCAAGGGCTGGAAGGCCGACCGCTACGGCAACGTGGTCTATCGCCATACCGCCCAGAACTTCAATCCGGTGGCCGCCACCGCCGGACGCATCACCGTGGTCGAGGTGGAGGAGATCGTCGAGCCCGGCGAGCTGGATCCCAGCCAGATCCATACGCCCGGCATCTACGTGGATCGCATTATCCAGGGCCGCTTCGAGAAGCGCATCGAGAAGCGCACCGTCCGCGACTGAGACCGGGACCCGACGACAGCGACTCCGAGTGTCCGGCATCGCCGGGCTTCTCCCCCAGACAAGAGGCAACACAGCATGGCACTGACCCGCGAACAGATGGCGCAGCGCGTGGCGCGCGAACTCCAGGACGGCTTCTACGTCAACCTCGGCATCGGCATTCCCACCCTGGTGGCCAACTATGTGCCCGAGGGCATGGACGTGATGCTGCAGTCCGAGAACGGCCTGCTGGGCATGGGCCGCTTTCCCACCGAGGAGGAAGTGGACCCGGACATGATCAACGCCGGCAAGCAGACGGTCACCGCCCGCCCCGGGGCGGCGATCTTCTCCTCGGCGGAATCCTTCGCCATGATCCGTGGCGGTCACGTGGACCTCACGGTGCTGGGCGCCTTCGAGGTGGATCAGCAGGGCAATATCGCCTCCTGGATGGTGCCCGGCAAGCTGATCAAGGGCATGGGCGGCGCCATGGACCTGGTGGCCGGGGCGGATAACATCATCGTCACCATGACCCACGCCTCCAAGCATGGCGAATCCAAGCTGCTCTCCGAGTGCAGCCTGCCGCTGACCGGTGCCGGCTGCATCAAGCGGGTGCTCACCGACCTGGCCTACCTGGAGATCGAGGACGGCGCTTTTATTCTCAAGGAACGCGCCCCAGGAGTCAGCGTCGAGGAGATCGCCGAGAAGACCGCCGGTCGCCTGATCGTCCCGGACGAGGTGCCGGAGATGACCTTCGAGTAAGGCGGTCTGCGGCTCAGACGACGCCTTCTAACAAGCAACGCCCGGGTCCGCCCGGGCGTTTGTCGTTGGCCCAGGGGTTATTGAACGCCTGATGACGAAAAACTGACCAAGTCGTGACGGTGTCCCTGCGGCTCTCGCCGGACGTCCCCTATGCAGGCCCTTTGCACAGCGTTATCCACAGAAACTGTGCATAACCCGCGGCCTCGCCGTTGAACTAGACCAGCGCGCAGCGGGTGGTGTGGGTATCGCGGGCAGCCGGTCGAGCCCCACCCGCATGTTGATTCTGTCGCCAGGCTTAGACCAGCGCGCAACGGGGGGCGTGGGTATCGCGGGCAGCCGGTCGGGCCCCTTCCGCATGTTGATTCTGTCGCCAGGCTTAGACCAGTTCGCAACGGGTATGACTGGGCAGCAGCAGTTCGGCGGCGCGTTCCTGGCCCCCGACCAGGCAGCGCTGGATCAGAGCCAGGCCACCCAGGGGAATACGGTGCTCGTCACCGTCGGCGAAGGCCAGGCGGCGGGAACCGGTGGCATAGAAGCGATACTGGAGCAGCGCCGAGACCGGGAAGATGCCGTGGTGGCGGTCGGCGTCGCCATCGAGGCCGGCCTGCTGCAGCTCGTCGTCCAGCCGCTCGATGGGGCTGCCCAGGCGATCGCAGTCGAAGCCCACATGGTGCAGGCGTGGCCCCATCACCGCCAGCCAGGCGGCGATGGGGTGGGCGGCCAGCAGCCGCTGGTAGCCGTCCCAACTGGGCATCGGCCAGGGGCGGCCGCGACACAGCAGGTTCTGGCCGCGGCAGTCTTCCCGATGGGCCTGGTCGATCAGGGCCTGGAGCTCGGCGCGCGGCTTGCGGGTCAGGGTGCCCAGCTGCAGTTCGCCCAGGGCCAGCCAGGGGCCGTCATCGGGGGGCGCCAGCAGGGTGACCAGCAGGCCTCGGTCGGCCATGGCATAGTGTTCGCAGCGGCGATAGCCGAAATGGCTCAGGGTGGGCAACAGGGCGGCCGCCGAGAAGTTGCCGTGGTTAAGGGTCAGCAGGGCCAGGTATTCCGGCGACTGTTCCAGGGGCCACAGGCGAAGCGCGCCGATCTCGGGATGCTGGTGCACATAGTCGAGCCACAGCTGTTGTAGGAATTCGTCCCGTTGCATTGCCTGGTCGCTCCTCACCCTGGTTATGGCCCGAGTATAGGTGGGCGGCGATCTTAAGCTTTCAACGAGGGGAGAACGCGGGCCCTGGGCTCGGGGCAACCCTTCGGCAAGGCGGGACGGGGCCTCTCGGCTCGCGGGCTAGCGGTTGGTCGCTCGCGTCAGCGTCATGGCCTCCCGGCGCATCTCGGCCTCCTCGTCGGTGGCCAGGACCCAGAGCCTCGGCCCGTGACCGCGGTCCAGGCGTGGCCCGTGCGCGGCATTGCGTTCGGGATCCAGCGCCACGCCCAGCCAGGCCAGCGCCTCGCAGACCCGCCGGCGAATCGGCGCGGCATGCTCGCCGATGCCGGCGGTAAACACCAGGGTATCGAGGCCGCCGAGGACCGCCACCAGGGCGCCGGTCTCGCGCACCAGGCGATGCACGAAGAGATCCACGGCTTCTTGGCAGGCCGCCTCCTGGCGGCTCAGCAGGTCGCGCATATCGTCGGAGTGGCCGGAGACCCCCAGCAGGCCGCTGTCGTGGTAGAGCAATCGTTCGATTCGCCGGATATCCCAGCCGCGCTGCTGCTGGAGGTAGAGCACGACCCCCGGGTCCAGGGCGCCGCAGCGCCGGCCCATCATCAGCCCGTCCAGGGCGGTAAAGCCCATGGTGGTGGCCTGGCTCCGGCCCCGGTGCATGGCACACAGGCTGGCGCCCTGGCCCAGGTGGGCGACGATGGCGCGGCCGCCGGCCTCATCGCCATCGAGCTCGGCCAGGCGGCGAGCGATATAGGCATAGGAGAGGCCGTGGAAGCCGTAGCGCAGGATGCCCTCCTCGCTGAGCGCCCGGGGCAGGGCGAAGAGCTGATGGAGCCGCGGCTGGTCGTGATGGAAGGCGGTATCGAAGCAGCCGATCTGGAGGGTCCCGGGCAGGCGCTCGCGGCAGGCGCGCACCACCGCCAGGGCCTGGGGCTGATGCAGCGGCGCCAGGGGCGAGAGGGCGTCGAGGCGGGCCAGGGTCGCCTCGTCCAGGATCACCGGATCGGCGAAGTCGCGCCCCCCATGGACGATCCGGTGGACGATGGCGTCGAGGCCCGTGAGTTCGTCACTCGCCGCCAGCCAGTCGAGCAGTGCCGCGGCCGCGGCGGGGGTGTCCGGCGCCGCGAGGGCCGCGGGGGGCGAGAGACCGGCGGGGGCCCGGGAGAGGCGCAGCCGCGGCGTCGCGCCGATGCGCTCGATCAGCCCGCGCAGGCGGCGCACCTCGCCCTCATAGAGCGCGAACTTGAGGGTCGAGGAGCCGCCGTTGAGGATCAGGTGCCGTGGTGCCGTCATCGCCAGTCTCCCGGGTAGGCCATAGATCGCTCACTCATCGTCCGCCGCGTCCCGGCCCTGATAATAGCGGGCCAGCAGCAGGGCCAGGGCCGCCGAGGCCAGGCGTGACTGGCAGTCGTCGGAGCGACTGGTCAGCATGATCGGCACCCGGGCCCCGATCACCAGCCCCGCCGCCTGAGCGCCGGCCAGGTGAATCAGCAGCTTGGCGATCATATTGGCGGCCTCCAGGTCGGGCGCCACCAGCACATGGGCCTGCCCCGCCACCTCGGAATGCAGGTGCTTGCCGTGGGCGGCGGCCAGCGACACGGCATTGTCGATGGCCAGGGGGCCATCGAGCAGGCCGCCCTCGATCTGGCCGCGCTCGGCCATCTTGCACAGGGCGGCGGCCTCCAGGGTCGAGGGGATGGTGGGACGCACCGTCTCCACCGCGGAGAGCAGGGCCACCCGGGGGCGATCGATGCCCATGGCCCGGGCCAGGTCGATGGCGTTCTGGACGATATCGCGCTTGGCGGTCAGATCCGGGGCGATATGCAGGGCGCCGTCGGTGATCAGCAGCGGCAGGCCATAGCTGGGCACGTCCAGCGCGTAGACATGACTCATCTGGCGTTCGGTGCGCAGTCCGGCCCGGCGGGCAAGGGTCGCCGACATCAACTCGTCGGTATGCAGGGCGCCCTTCATCAGTGCCTCCACCGTGCCCTCGGCGGCCAGGCTCACGGCGCGCTCGGCGGAGGCGTGGCTGTGGGGGGTGTCGATCAGCTCGATGCCCTCCAGGTCCCAGTCGATGGCCTCGGCGGCGGCGACGAGGCGTCGCCGGGGGCCCACCAGCACCGGCTGGATCAGTCCCTCGCGCCAGGCGGCCAGGGCGCCGCCGAGGGAGGCCTCGTCGCAGGGATGAACCACGGCGGTGCGCAGGGCGGGCAGGCCATGGGCATTGACGATCAGGCGGCGGTGACGCTCACCGGGACGGGGCTGGGCTTCCATGGTGCTGACTCCCTGGGGCGGCAATCGAGAGTCTCACTCTAGGCCATGGCGGGCGAGGGGATAAGGGGAGCGACTTGATCCAGGTCATCGGAGTGGACAATAAAAAACGGCCCCGAGGGGCCGTTGGCGAGGGACGCTGGCGCTTACTGGGCGGAGGTTTCCGGCAGCAGGGCCTGGTCGCGCACGTACTGGTCGAATTCGGTGAAGCCGCCGATATGGGTCTGGCCGACGAAGATCTGCGGTACGGTTTCCACCGGCTTGCCGATGGTCTTCTCCATGTCGGCCTTGGTGATGCCCTCTTCGTGGATATCGATGTAGCGGTAGCCCTCGATGGCCTTGGCCTCGCTGAGGCGCTCGGCGAGCTCCTTGGCACGCACGCAGAAGGGGCAACCGGGACGACCGAAGATGGCAACGAACATGAATCTCTCCTCTAGAAAAACCGGGGGTAACGAAAAACTGGCGCCATTGTCACCGATCGCCCCCCGCTTGGCCAATAGGGCCTGGCTACATCGGCCATTGGGTCGGCTTATCGGCGGCCAGGCTTCCGGGGGGATCACTCGCCCTGGCCCGGCTCATAGCGATCCTCGTCGGCCAGGCGCAGCAGCTCGCCCAGGGCGTCATGGATGGCCGGGGCGGTCACCAGCAGGTTTTCCCCATAGAGCTCCTCGTGCAGGCCGCTGGGGCAGGGGTAGAGGTGGCCGGCGCTGGCGCCGGCCTCCCGGGCGATCAGCAGGCCGGCGGCGAAGTCCCAGGGCGAGACGCTCTCGTAGTAGGCGTCCAGGCGGCCGCAGGCCACGTCACACAGGTCCAGGGCCGCCGAGCCATTGCGCCGCACGTCGCGGCACTGGTCGAGCACCGCCGCCAGGCGTCGCAACAGGGGCGCGCGGCTGTCGCGGCGATAGGGAAAGCCGGTGGCGATCAGGCTACTAGAGAGCGTATCCGCGCGGCTGGCGCGGATCCGTTGCCCGTTGAGGAAGGCTCCCTGGCCGCGCATGGCGGTAAAGGTCTGGCCCAGGAAGGGGGCATGCACCACCCCCAATTGCGCCTTGCCGTGTTCCATCCAGGCGATGGAGACCGCCACATGGGCCAGGCCGTGGGCGAAGTTGACGGTGCCGTCGATGGGGTCCACCACCCACAGCGGCCCCGACTGCTGCATGGCCTCGCGATCCGGGGCGAGCTCCTCGGTGAGCCGTGCCTCCGTGGGGAAGTCCCGATCCAGGCCATCGCGAATCGCTTCGTCCACGGCGAGGTCCACATCGGTGACCAGTTCCTGGCCCGCCTTCATGCGGGTGGAGAAGCCGTGATCGCGGCGGGCGGCGACGATCATCTCGCCGGCGGCTTCGGCCAGGGCCTGGGCGCGGGCGAGGCGTTGGGAGAGGTCCATGCTGACTCCTTGAGTAACCGGGCTTGCTTGCCAAGCCTAGCATCGCCCTTGGAATGATGGAGGGGGCGCTGTGCCCAGGCCCAAGCACGAGAGGTGTACTCACGGCGTCAGGTGTGACCTCCACGGAGGCGCCGTTATACTGGTCCCTCGATACGCCGGAGAGATGCCATGCAGGCCCTGAGCGCCGACGACTACGTCCGTTTACAGCAGCTGGCGCAGCGCTATTCGCAGCGCTTTGCCGCCGAGATTCACCGCTCGCCCCACTACAACGACCGCTTGCGGGTCGACCTGCTCTGCTTCCAGCGCTTCGCCGGGGAGTGGTGCGGGGCCCTGCTGACGCCGGTCTCGCTCTCCCTGGTGCTGGTGTCGCCGACGCCGGGGGGCTTCGATGCGGAGGCGCCGCCTCGCCGGGTCGACCTGCCCGGCGGCGGCTACCCCTTCGAACCGCTCGACCTGGGCGAGGGGGAAGGGCTGTGGTGCTGTGAGCTCCTCGACGACCTGAGCGACCTGGACTCCGCCGCCGAGGCCAGTCGCCTGGCCCAGCATCTACTGGCACGGGTCATGACCCCGGCGGAATAGCGCGGCGGCTTGTCGCCATACGGGCCGCTTCTGCAGCTTGCCCTGTCGAGGGTGCGGCGCCTTATCGCCGTACGGGCCGCTTCTGTAATTTTCGCTGCAGGGTGCGGCGGTGCATCCCCAGGGCCCGGGCGGTGGCGGAGATATTGCCATCATGCTCCTGGAGCACCTTCTGGATATGCTCCCAGGTGACCCGGTTGATGGAAGGCGGGTTATCGGCCAGCTCGGCGTCTGGGTCACCGCCCTGCTTGTCGAAGGCGGCGAGGATCTCGTCGGCGTCGGCGGGCTTGCACAGGTAGTTGACGGCCCCCAGCTTGATCGCCTCCACGGCGGTGGCGATGCTCGAGTAGCCGGTGAGCACCACCACCCGGCAGGCGGGCGCCACCTCGAGCAACTCGGGCAGCAGCTTGAGGCCGGAGTCGTGCTCCAGCTTCAGGTCCAGGGTGGCCAGGGCCGGCGGCGCCTGGCGTGCCTTGGCCAGGGCCTCCTCGGCATCGTGGGCCACCTGCACCTCATAGCCACGGCGGCTCATGGCACGCTCCATCACATGACAGAACATCTCGTCATCGTCGATGATCAGCAGTCGTTCGGGGCTCTCGCTCATGGGGTCCTCTCTCGTCGGGGTCAGGCGTCACCGGGCGCCTGGCGGGGCAGCTTCACCTCGGTCAGGGTGCCGCCCTCCTCGTGATTGTACAGGCTGACGCCACCCCCGAAGCGATTGATGGTGGAGTGGGTCAGGAACAGGCCGATCCCCATGCCCTTGGACTTGGTGGAGACGAAGGTGTCTCCCAACTGGTCGGCGATGGACATCGCCACCCCGGGGCCGTGATCGCGAATGTCGATGATCACCTCCTCGGCGTTCCAGTCGAGGCTGATGGAGATATCCTGGGGATTGGCGTCGGCGGCGTTGTTGAGCAGGTTGAGCAGCGCCTGCTCCAGGGTGGTGTCCACCGCCATGCTCGGCGTGCCGCGCCGGTCGGCGACCTCGAAGCGGTGGCTGACATCGGGGCGCAGCACCAGCCAGCGCTGGATCACCCCGCGCAGCCAGGCCACGGCGGGGGCGAGCTCGGGTTCCGCCAGGCGTCGTCGGTCGGCATTGGCCACCAGCGCCTGGAGGCGCGTCTTGCAGGTATCGACCTGCTGGCGCAGCAGATCGATATCCGCCTCCAGGTGGGGGTGTCCCGCGGCGTCCTGGCGCATCTCCTTGAGCAGTACCGCCATGGTCGAGAGCGGCGTGCCGAGCTCATGGGCGGTGCCCGCCGCCTGGGTGGCCACCGCCAGGACCTGTTCGTTGCGCAGGGCCGCCTCCCGGGTGCGCGACAGGGTCTGGTCCCGGCGCCGCAGGGCATGGGCCATCTTGAAGATAAAGAAGGTCACCAGGCTGGCCGAGAGCCCGAAGTTGATCCACATCCCCAGCACATGCAGGTTGACGTCACCGATCAGGGCGCCCGGCCCCAGGGCGCCGTGGCTGAGCTGGGGCACCGGCTCGTAGAACACCATCAAGAAGGTGTAGCCGGCCATGGCGCCGCTGGCGGTGATCCAGGCGTAGAGCCAGGGCAGGGTGGCGGCGGCGATGGTCACCGGCACCAGGTAGTAGGTGATAAAGGGGTTGGTGGAGCCGCCGGTGAAGTAGAAGAGCAGGGTCAGGCCGGTGATATCCGCCAGCAGATGGACGAGGTACTCGGTATCGGTGACCGCCCGGGGGCGGCTGAGTCGCCACCAGGTGGCGATATTGATCAGTCCCATGGCGATGATCACCGCCACCACCGGCAGGGTGCTGAGCTCGAAGCCCAGTACCTCGATGCCGAAGATGATCATCCCCAGGAACCCGGTCCAGGTGATGCCGCGCACGAAGGTCAGGCGCACCAGGTTGCGGTTGGGGGTCGATAGCGGCAGGGGCAGGGCGGCTTGCATGGGGGCTCCATCCGGTCGGTGGGCTTATGATACCGCAAGGCGCCGTGCCCCGGGCCGGCGACGGGGTGGCCGTTGCGCCTTGGCGGTGGGGCAGGTTGTCGCAGCGAGCGCCGGGTGAGGCTCGTCGCCGAATCGCGGCGCCTCCGGCTCGGCTGATCTTCGCTGTCGGTGCCGATCGGGGGGCGGGGCCATCAGCCCCCGGAACCAGGCGGGGGCACGCCCTGGGTGAGTTCCTTGTGGGTAACGATGGCGTTACCATAGTACTCCCGTTCCCCCATTCGTCGATCCGACCAGGATAAGGAAAGGTTTCAATGCCCCTGCTGGACAGTTTTCGCGTCGATCATACCCGCATGCAGGCCCCGGCGGTGCGCATCGCCAAGACCATGCAGACCCCCTCCGGTGACCCCATCACCGTCTACGACCTGCGTTTCTGCGTGCCCAACGAGGAGCTGCTCTCCGAGAAGGGCATCCATACCCTGGAGCACCTCTTCGCCGGCTTTATGCGTGACCACCTCAACGGCGATAACGTGGAGATCATCGATATCTCGCCGATGGGCTGCCGCACCGGCTTCTATATGAGCCTGATCGGCACCCCCGAGGAGGCCCGGGTCGCCGAGGCCTGGAAGGCCGCCATGCAGGACGTGCTCCGGGTGCCCGGCATGGACCAGATCCCCGAGCTCAACGAGTACCAGTGCGGTACCTACACCATGCACTCCCTGGACGAGGCCAAGGCCATCGCCGAGCAGATCCTCGCCCGTGGCGTCAGCGTCAACAGCAATGACGAGCTCTACCTCAGCGAAGCGTTCCTCGACCAGGCCACCGCCAAGCCCGCCGACTAAGGGCTCCCGAGAGCCGACGGCCGCCCCGCCGGGTGCGGCCGTCACGTCATCGGCTTGCGCCGCCCACCCGGGCGGCGTTTTGCTGCCGAGCCGGCGGGTGCGGTCCTGGCGACAAGGCGGGGCCGGGCAAGCTACAATGCGCGCCAACCGACACCCATCGCCCCGCTCGCTACCCCTGGCGAGCCCCGGGGCGAATACAGATAGGCGACAGCGGATAATGCAAGACCAACAGCTGGCCCACGAAGCGGGGCTTCGACGCACTTTCGCGATCATCTCGCACCCGGATGCGGGAAAGACCACCATCACCGAGAAGATGCTGCTGTTCGGAAACGCCATCCAGATGGCCGGCTCGGTGAAGAGCAAGCGTGCCGATCGCCACGCCACCTCCGACTGGATGAAGATGGAGCAGGAGCGGGGCATCTCGGTGACCACCTCGGTGATGCAGTTCCCCTATGGCGGGCGCATCGTCAACCTGCTCGATACCCCGGGCCACGAGGACTTCTCCGAGGACACCTATCGCACCCTGACCGCGGTGGACTCGGCGCTGATGGTGATCGACGGCGCCAAGGGCGTCGAGGATCGCACCATCAAGCTGATGGAGGTGTGTCGCCTGCGCACCACGCCGATCCTCACCTTTATCAACAAGATGGATCGGGATATCCGCGACCCCATCGAGGTGATGGACGAGGTCGAGACGGTGCTCAATATCCAGTGTGCGCCCATGACCTGGCCCATCGGCATGGGGCGCCATTTCCAGGGGGTCTATCACCTCTACAACGACACCATCCATCTCTATACCCAGGGTCAGGGCAATCGCATTCCCGAGGACAAGCGCATCGAGGGGCTCGACAACCCCGAGGTGGACGCCGTGCTCGGCGAAGACCAGGCCGAGGAACTGCGCATGGAGGTGGAGCTGGTGCGCGGCGCCTCCCACGAGTTCGATCTCGAGGCCTACCGTCGCGGCGAGCTGACCCCGGTCTATTTCGGCACCGCCATGGGCAACTTCGGGGTGCGCGAGATGCTCGACGGCTTCGTCGAGTACGCCCCGGCGCCCCAGCCCCGTGAGACCGATAGCCGTTCGGTGGAGGCCGGCGATGGGCGCTTTACCGGCTTCGTGTTCAAGATCCAGGCCAACATGGATCCCAAGCACCGGGATCGCATCGCCTTCCTGCGGGTCTGCTCGGGCAAGTACGAGAAGAACATGAAGATGCGCCATGTGCGGATCGGCAAGGACGTGAAGATCGCCGATGCCTTGACCTTTATGGCCTCGGACCGGGCCCAGGTGGAAGAGGCCTGGCCCGGCGATATCATCGGCCTGCACAACCACGGCACCATCCAGATCGGCGATACCTTCACCCTCGGCGAGGACATGCGCTTCACCGGCATTCCCCACTTCGCCCCGGAGCTCTTCAAGCGCGTGCAGCTCAAGGACCCGCTGAAGATGAAGGCCCTGCAGAAGGGCCTGCAGCAGCTCTCCGAGGAGGGCGCCACCCAGCTGTTTATGCCGCTGGACAACAACGACCTGATCCTCGGCGCCGTGGGTAGCCTGCAGTTCGACGTGGTGGCCCACCGCCTCAAGGAGGAGTACAAGGTCGACTGTGTCTACGAGGCGGTGAACGTCCAGACCGCCCGCTGGGTCTATAGCGACGACGCCAAGAAGTTCGAGGAGTTCAAGCGCAAGGCCAGCGCCAACCTGGCCATCGACGGTGGCGGTTACCTGACCTATATCGCCCCCACCCGGGTCAATCTGCAGATGACCCAGGAGCGCTGGCCGGAGATCCGTTTCCAGCCCACCCGAGAACACTGATCCCCTTCGGGGAGCTGTAAGCTGTAAGCTTGAAGCTGTAAGAAAAACACGGGCCTTTTGCCATCGCCAACATGTGTGGCAAGGTCTCCGGCTTCCGGCTTCCGGCTTCCGGCTTCCGGCTTCCGGCTTCCGGCTTCCGGCTTCCGGCTTCCGGCTTCCGGCTTCCGGCTTCCGGCTTCCGGCTTCCGGCTTCCAGCTTCCGGCTTCCAGTTTGTGCTTATGCTAATCGACGCCCACTGCCATCTGGACTTTCCCGATTTCGATGCCGACCGGGAGGCGGTGCTGGCGCGGGCGCATGCCGCCGGCGTGGGGCACCTGGTGGTGCCGGGAACCACCCGGGCCCGCTGGCCGAGCGTGCTGGCGCTGGGGGCGCGTGACGACATCAGCGTCTGCCTGGGGCTGCATCCCTACTTTCTCGACGAGCACGGTGACGGTGACCCGGAGGCCCTGGACGCGGTCCTGGTCGAGGCCTTAGCCGAGGCGGGTGGCGGGCCGCGCATCGTGGCGCTGGGGGAGTGTGGGGTGGATGGCCGCCTCGGCGACACCCTGGCGGCCCAGTGGCGACTCTTCGAGGCCCAGGTGCGCCTGGCCAAGGCGCATCGCTTGCCCCTGGTGATTCACTGTGTGCGGGTCAATGACCTGATGGCCAAGCGGCTGCGTCAGCTGGCGCCCCCCCAAGGGGGGCTGATCCATGCCTTCGCCGGCTCCCCGGAGCAGGCCCGGCGCTTTATCGACCTGGGCTTCGTGGTGGGACTGGGCGGCGCCCTGACCCATGACCGCGCCAAGCGCTTGCATCGCGCCGTGGCGAGCCTGCCGGACGATGGCTATGTGCTGGAGACCGACAGCCCCGATATGCCCCTGGCGGGGCATCGGGGCGAGCGCAACGAACCCGCCCGGGTCGCCGAGGTGTGCCGGGCGGTGGCCGCGCTGCGCGGGCAGTCGGTGGCCCGGGTGGCGGCGGATAGCAGCGCCACCGCGCGACGCCTCTTCGGCCTCGAGGCGCCGCGCTGATGCGGCATCCGGCGCGGCTCAGCCCTTGTCGGCGAGTGCCTCGGGGTCGAGGCGCTCGATGGGGTAGGGCAGCTTGAGGCGCTTGAGGGGCTGCCCTGTCACCGACAGGGGGCCCAGGTCCTCCTTGGTGCTGAGCACCGCCAGCACTTCCGGCTGACCATAGGCGTCCAGCTCGGCACCGAGCACATCCCCCACCGACTTGCCGGCGGCGTCCTCCACCGCGCTACCCGGGGCCGGCCGCCGGTCGCCCTCCAGTTGGGCACGCACCAGGCGCTTCTTCACCTGGCCCCGGAAGTGGGCCCGGGCCACTACCTCCTGGCCGGTGTAGCAGCCCTTCTTGAAGCTGATGCCGCCCAGCGCCTCCCAGTTGATCATCTGCGGCAGATAGGCATCGGCCTGCTCGGCGCCTAGCCAGGCCAGCCCCGCCTGGATATCGTGCAGGCGCCAGATGGCGTTGCCCACCGGCTCGGCCTGGGCGCCGAGGGTCCGCCAGGTGTCGGCCAGGGCGGCCTCGGGAATTGCCAGCAGCAGCCGGGGGCGCGGTCCCGGGTGGCGCAGCACCAGGGTCTCCTCATCTGCCACCTGGTGCCAGATGGCCGGTGGCACCATATCCAGGCGGGCTTCGGCCAGGGCCGGGGCTTCCTGACCGATCAGTCCCAGCAGGGCAATATCGTCCCGCGGCGTCAGACTGGCCCGATAGAAGGGGGCGAACTTGCCCAGGTGCTCCGCCAGGGGGGTGACCAGGTCCCGGGAGAGGATCAGCCAGTAGGTCTGCTCCCCGCGGCGCAGCAGTTGCGCATTGGCCAGCACCCGCCCCTTGACCGAGCAGAAGCAGGTGAGCGGAGCGAAGTCGCCATCGGCCAGGTCGACCTGGGCGCTGGTCTGTCCCTGCAGGAAGCGCGCCGCGTCGCTGCCCTGGATCTCCAGCACGCCCAGGTGGGCCAGCGGGGCGATCACGGTGGCATCCAGGGCGCGGCGGGCCGGGTCCGGGGTGGGGAAATCGAGGTGTTCGGCATCCACGACCCGAACCCTGTCCAAAACACTCCAATCAATCATCGGGATCTCCTTGGCGGTGGTGCATCGACTCGATAGGGCCATGATACCGCAGGCGCTCCCCGGGGCCGATCCTCGTGGCGCCCCGATTGGCGAGCGGGCGGCGGCCGATGGGGCTCAAGGCGAGGCGATGGGCATGCTAAACTGCCAGGCTCTTTTCATTGGCGACATAAAGGTGGGGCCATGGCTCACTATTCCCTGGAATTCGAGGGCGTCGAAGGCGTCGAACTGATCAACCGCATCACCACCGCCCTGATGATGATGGATGGCGTCGAGAGCGTCGAAGTGGGGCGTCATGGCGCCGAGGTGGAAGGACGCGTCAGCCGCCAGGCGCTGCTCGGCGAGCTCAAGAAGCTCGGGGTCCGGGCCAAGTAGCCGTCCGAACGATCTTATACCGTTATCTTGCCGGGGGTTCCCCGGGCGTCCGATGGAGACAAGCGCATGAGCAAGTCCTTTCGACTGGCATCCAAGTTTCGGCCCGCCGGTGACCAGCCCCGGGCCATCGAGGGCCTGGTCCAGGGGCTGGAGGCGGGGCTTGCCCATCAGACGCTGCTGGGGGTCACCGGCTCCGGCAAGACCTTCACCATGGCCAATGTGGTGGAACGACTGCAGCGGCCGACCATCGTCATGGCCCCCAACAAGACCCTGGCGGCCCAGCTCTACGGCGAGTTCAAGGCGTTCTTTCCCGATAACGCCGTCGAATACTTCGTCTCCTACTACGACTACTACCAGCCCGAGGCCTATGTGCCCGCCTCGGACACCTTTATCGAGAAGGACGCCTCGATCAACGACCATATCGAGCAGATGCGTCTCTCCGCCACCAAGGCGCTGCTGGAGCGGCGCGACGCGCTGATCGTGGTCTCGGTGTCGGCCATCTACGGCCTGGGCGACCCCGACCAGTACCTCAAGATGCGCCTGCACTTCACCCGCGGCGAGCTGATCCACCAGCGCGATTTCCTGCGCCGCCTGGCGGAGCTGCAGTACACCCGCAACGACATGGACTTCAAGCGCGGTACCTACCGGGTGCGCGGCGACGTCATCGATATCTTCCCGGCGGACGCCGAGGACGAGGCGGTGCGCGTCGAGCTCTTCGATGACGAGATCGATTCCATTCGTCTCTTCGACCCGCTGACCGGGGAGGTGCGGGGCCAGGTCCCGCGGATGACCATCTACCCCAAGAGTCACTATGTGACGCCTCGGGAGACCATCCTCGAGGCCACCGAGTCGATCAAGGCGGAGCTGGTGGAGCGCCTCGACTGGCTGCGCAAGCACGACAAGCTGGTGGAGGCCCAACGCCTGGAGCAGCGCACCCACTATGACCTGGAGATGATGCTGGAGCTGGGCTACTGCAACGGCATCGAGAACTACTCCCGCTACCTCTCCGGGCGGGCCCCGGGGGAGCCGCCGCCCACCTTCTTCGACTACCTGCCGGACGATGCCCTGCTGTTTATCGACGAGAGTCACGTCAGCGTTCCCCAGGTGGGGGGCATGTACAAGGGCGACCGCTCCCGCAAGGAGACCCTGGTGGAGTACGGCTTCCGCCTGCCCTCGGCCCTGGACAACCGGCCCATGAAGTTCGAGGAGTGGGAGGCGATCTGCCCCCAGACCATCTTCGTCTCCGCCACGCCGGGCAACTACGAGGCGGAGCACGCCGGCCAGGTGGTGGAGCAGGTGGTGCGTCCCACCGGCCTGGTGGACCCGCAGATCGAGGTGCGGCCGGCCTCCACCCAGGTGGACGACCTGCTCTCGGAGATTCACCTGCGCACCGCGGTGGGGGAGCGGGTGCTGGTGACCACCCTGACCAAGCGCATGGCGGAAGACCTCACCGATTACCTGGACGAGCACGGCGTGCGGGTGCGCTATTTGCACTCGGATATCGATACCGTGGAGCGGGTCGAGATCATCCGCGACCTGCGCCTGGGCGAGTTCGATGTTCTGGTGGGGATCAACCTGCTGCGGGAGGGCCTGGATATTCCCGAGGTCTCCCTGGTGGCCATCCTCGACGCGGACAAGGAGGGCTTCCTGCGTGCCGAGCGTTCGCTGATCCAGACCATCGGCCGGGCGGCGCGCAACGCCAACGGCAAGGCGCTGCTCTATGGCGATCGCATCACCGATTCCATGCGTCGCGCCATGGAAGAGACCGAGCGGCGCCGGGCCAAGCAGCTGGCTCACAACGCGGAGCACGGCATCACGCCGCAGACGGTGACCCGCTCGGTGGCGGATATCCTCGAGGCGGCCCAGGCCCCGGGCAAGAAGGGCGGTCGCCGGCGTGGCGAGCGCAAGGTGGCCGAGCCCCAGGGGGCCTATGATCCCGCCGCGCTGTCTCCCGAGGCGCTGCACAAGGAGCTGGCCCGGGTCGAGGACGCCATGTTCGAGGCGGCCCAGAACCTGGAGTTCGAGGAGGCGGCGCGGCTGCGTGACCGCTTGCACGAACTTCAGGAGCGCCAGCTGGCCCTGGGGACCGTCTAAGCCCTGAGGTGGCGGGCGGAGTGAAGGGGATATTGCCGGGTTTATACCGTTATCATGTGTCGCGACACCTTGCCTGGTGCGACCTTGGGGGTAGGGCGTACCGCGGGCAGGGGGGATCGGGTATAATCTTCGCCGCCTAATAGCCCGCGCCTCGATGGGCCATGGGCACGACCCGACTAGCCAAGGAGTTCCTCCTAATGACCGTGATCCGCCAGGATGACCTGATCCAGAGCGTGGCCGACGCCCTCCAGTACATCTCCTATTACCACCCCAAGGACTTCATCGATGCCATGCATGAAGCCTACCAGCGGGAGGAGAACCCGGCGGCCAAGGATGCCATCGCCCAGATCCTGATCAACTCGCGGATGTGTGCCCTGGGCCATCGCCCGATCTGCCAGGACACCGGCATCGTCACCGTCTTCGTCCACGTGGGCATGAACGTCCAGTGGGACGCCCAGATGAGCCTCGATGACATGATCAACGAGGGGGTGCGTCGCGCCTACCAGCTCCCCGACAACGTGCTGCGCGCCTCGGTGCTGGCCGACCCGGACGGGGCCCGCAAGAACACCGGAGACAACACCCCGGCGATCATCCACCACAAGCTCGTCCCCGGCGACACCGTCGAGGTGCATGTGGCCGCCAAGGGCGGCGGCAGCGAGGCCAAGTCCAAGTTCGCCATGCTCAACCCCTCCGACAACGTCGTCGACTGGGTGCTGGAGCAGCTGCCCAAGATGGGCGCCGGCTGGTGCCCGCCCGGCATGCTGGGCATCGGCATCGGCGGCACCGCCGAGAAGGCCATGGAGATCGCCAAGGAGGCGCTGCTCGATCCCATCGATATCCAGGAGCTGCAGGCCCGCGGCGCCTCCACTCGCGCCGAGGAGCTGCGTCTCGAGCTGTTCGACAAGGTCAACCAGAGCGGCATCGGCGCCCAGGGCCTGGGCGGGCTGACCACGGTGCTGGATATCAAGGTCAAGGACTACCCGACCCACGCCGCCAACAAGCCGGTGGCGATAATCCCCAACTGCGCCGCCACCCGTCACGCCCACTTCACCCTCGACGGCTCCGGCCCCGCGGCCCTGCCGGCCCCCAAGCTGGAGGACTGGCCGGAGATCACCCGGGAGGCCGGCGACAACGTCAAGCGCGTCGACCTGGACAAGGTCACTCCGGAAGAGGTGCAGAGCTGGCAGCCCGGCGACACCCTGCTGCTCAACGGCAAGCTGCTCACCGGCCGCGACGCCGCCCACAAGCGCATGGTCGACATGATCGGCAAGGGCGAGTCCCTGCCGGTGGACCTGAAAGGGCGCTTTATCTATTACGTGGGCCCGGTGGATCCGGTGGGCGATGAGGTGGTCGGCCCGGCCGGCCCCACCACGGCGACCCGCATGGATAAGTTCACCCGCACCATGCTCGAGGAGACCGGCCTGCTGGGCATGGTCGGCAAGGCCGAGCGCGGCCCGGCGGCCATCGAGGCGATCCGCGACAACCAGGCGGTCTATCTGATGGCGGTGGGCGGCGCCGCCTACCTGGTGGCCCAGGCCATCAAGCAGTCCCGGGTGGTGGGCTTCGAGGACCTGGGCATGGAGGCCATCTACGAGTTCGAGGTGGAGGACATGCCGGTGACCGTGGCGGTGGACAGCCAGGGGACCTCGGTACACCAGACCGGCCCCGCCAAGTGGAAGGAGATCATCGCCGAGAAGGTCTCCTGAGGCGAACCCCGCCGTACATTCTGATAGTCTTGGGTGGCCCCGTGGGCCCGGCGACGCGCGCCGGGCCCCCGGGGGCCACCGCCGTCTTGCAGAAGGAGCCTGCCATGACCGCCTGGTTGCTGGGCCTGGGGATCTTCCTGGTACACCTGCTGGGTTTGCTGTCGGCACTGCTCGCGCTGATGTCCAGTCGCACCTCCCAGGGGGCCGTGGCCTGGATCATCAGCCTGATCACCTTTCCTTATGTGGCGCTGCCCGCCTACTGGGTCTTCGGTCGCCCGCGATTCTACGGCTATGTCTCCGCCCGGGGCGAACGCGATACCGTGCTGCGCCGGGTGCTGGTCGACTACCGTCGGCGCCTGGAGCCCTATCGGGCCGACCCGGGGCATGGCGATATCCGCGCCGTGGAGCAGTTGGCCATGATGCCCCTGACCAGCGGCAACCGCACCCGGCTGCTGATCGATGGCGAGGCCACCTTCGAAAGCCTCTTCGCCGGCATCGAGGCCGCCGAGGAGTATCTGCTGGTGCAGTTCTTTATCGTCCGTGACGACCCCCTGGGCTATGACTTCAAGCGTCGCCTCGAGCGGGCCGCCGAGCGCGGCGTGCGGGTCTATTTCCTCTATGACGAGATCGGCAGTCACAAGCTCGGGGACGGCTACCTCAAGGACCTGGCGGAGGCGGGGGTGCATGTCACCGCCTTCAACTCCTCCCGGGGGGTGCGTCACCGCTTCCAGCTCAATTTCCGCAATCACCGCAAGGTGATGGTGGTCGACGGTCAACGGGGTTGGCTGGGGGGGCACAATGTCGGCGTGGAGTACCTGGGCAAGAGCTCGCGGCATGGGCCCTGGCGGGACACGCATCTGCAGTTGGAGGGGCCCAGCGTCCTGGGCCTCCAGGAGGCCTTCTGGGAGGACTGGCACTGGGCCACCGGCGAGGTCCTGAGCCTGGAGTGGCGGCCGCGCAGCACCTGCGAGGAGTGCCAGAACGTGGTGATCGTGCCCTCCGGCCCCGCCGACCGCCAGGATACCGCCAGCCTGCTGGTGCAGCAGGCCATTCACAGTGCCGAGGAGCGACTCTGGGTGACCAGCCCCTATTTCGTGCCGGATCAGGGGGTGCAGGATGCCCTGCGCCTGGCCGCCATGCGCGGGGTGGACGTACGTATCATGATCCCCGAGCGCCCCGACCATCTGCTGGTCTTCCTGTCGGCCTTCTCCTTCCTGCCGGACATGCTCAAGGCGGGGGTCAAGGTCTATCGCTACCAACCGGGCTTCCTGCATCAGAAGGTGATGCTGATCGATGACCATAGTGCCAGCGTCGGCACCATCAACCTGGACAACCGCTCCTTCCGGCTCAATTTCGAGATCACCGCCTTCGTCCCCGATCGTCGTTTCGCCGCCGAGGTGCGGTTGATGCTGGAGCAGGACTTCGCCGCCTGTCGGCGTATCGATTATACGGAGATCGAGGGGCGGGCCCTGTGGCGCAAGTTGCTCTCCCGCGCCGCCTATCTGATGTCACCCATCCAGTGACAGGCGCACTCCAGGACGGTTGGTTTACGAAAAGCCGACCCCGCCCCTTGGCCTGGTATCGACTTACCGCTAAATTACCCGCTTCGGTGCGGCCCTGGGAGGCTGCCGGGCGTCTTCCGCCGGCTTCCCGGGCCGCCGCTTGTCCTGTCGTCCATCGGGAGTCGTGGTGAACCTCGAAACCAAATGGCTGGAAGACTTCGTCGCCCTGGCCAATACCCGCAGTTTTTCGGGCTCGGCGCGTCAGCGTCATGTGACCCAGCCGGCCTTCAGCCGGCGGATTCGTTCCCTGGAGCAGGCGGTGGGGGTGACCCTGGTCGACCGCTCTACCACCCCGGTGGGCCTGACCCCCGAGGGCCAGCTCTTCCTGGTCACGGCGCGCCACCTGGTGGAGCAGCTCAATGAGTGCCTGGGCCACCTGCGTGGCGTCTCCATGGCCAACGAGGCCCTGGATATCGTCGCCGCCCACTCCCTGGCGTTGACTTTCTATCCCCAGTGGATCTCGCGGCTGCAGCAGGGGACCGGCGAGCTGCCCACCCGGCTGGTGGCCATGAACATGGGCGAGGCGATCCATGTGCTGCGGGAGGGCAACTGCGACCTGATGCTGGGCTACTACGACCCCTATGCCACCATGCAGCTCGACGCCAAGGTCTTCCCCTCCTTCTCCATCGGCCAGGTCAAGATGATCCCGGTCTGCCTGCCCGATGGCGACGGCGAGCCGCGCTTCCCGCTGGAGGGGGAAACGTCGATTCCCTACCTCTCCTATACCCAGGGCGCCTTCCTGGGACGCAGCGTGCGTATGCTGCTCAAGAACGACCCGCTGCGCCTGCGGCTGCGCACCGTCTACGAGACGGCCATGGCGGAAGGCCTCAAGGGCATGGTGATGCAGGGCGTGGGCATGGCCTGGATTCCCGACTTCTGCATCCGCGAGGAGCTGGCCAGTGGTCGGCTGGTACGCGCCGGGGACACCGCCTGGGACGTGCCCCTCGAGATTCGCTTGTATCGTTGTTCCCTGGTGCACAAGCCCGGCGTCGAGAAGCTGTGGCGGCAGATGATGAAGCTGCCGCGGGACTTCCTGCAAGGCTAGGGCGGATAAGCGAGCCTGGGCGAGCGCATCCGACATCGGCGTCGGATGCGCCTGTGGTTTACCCGATCTACTCCCCCGCGGTAATTCAGGGAGTCCCGAAGTCGGCGGGCAGGCCCAGGAAGTTCTGGATAATAAAGAAGTGATCCTCGAAGAGGCTCTCCGGCTCCAGGTCGGCCAGGGCCACCCAGCGGGCCTGCTCGCCCCCCTTGGCGGGCTTGAGCTGGGGGAGCTGCTGCTCGGGGCGCAGGGCGAAGTAGAAGGCCTCCGCCAGGGTGCGGCCCCGCCAGCTGCGATGGGGCTCGTCGAAGAGTCGCTGGCCGCGCAGCGATCCCTTGAGTACCGGCTCCGGGACCTTGAGGCGCACTCGCTCGCGCAGCTCCCTCAGGCAGGCATCCAGCAGCCGTTCGTGGGGGTTGATAAAGCCCCCCGGCAGGGCCAGCAGCCCCTTGCCCGGCGCCGCGCCGCGGCGCACCAGCAACACATGACCCGACTGCACCACCACCGCATTGACGGTAACGAAGATGGGCGGGTAGGGCGCCTGTTCCCAGGCCTTGCGGTACTGGTTGAGCAGGTGCTGCTCCTCGAGCAGGCGCTGGAAGGCCTCCGAGCGTTCCACGAACCCCGCCAGGGTGTGATGAATGCTGGGGGGCAAGTCGTGGTGGGCGCCGGTGGAGAGGTAGTCGGCGGCCGAGGAGGGGGAGCGGAACAGGCGCTCGCGGATCTGGGTGGCGGCGATTCCCTCCACCAGGGGCACACTCACCGACTCCCACTGGGGAAACAGCGTCAGGTAATAGCTGGACTGGCCGCGACTGGCGCCGATCAACCCGATGCGCGGCAGCCTGCCGTGGCTCGGACTGGCGATATCCCGCACCTTGCGTTGCACGTCACGCACCCAGACATCGTCGTTGTAGAGGGCGTCGAGCAGGGGCGCGATCTCCAGGCGGGCATTCTCTTCCGGATCGAAGCAGCTACGCAGCAGGTCGTGGCGCTCCTCGAAGCGCCAGGGATTGCGCAGCGAACGCGCCTGCCAGGCCGAGCCCACCAGCACGATGACCTGACGAGCCCGCTTGAGGGCCTCGTGGATCACCGCCAGATGCCCGAGGTGGGGAGGCTGGAAGCGGCCGATAAAGACCAGGCAATCGAAATCGTACCCGGAGGGGGTAGGGGACATGGGGGACTCCGCCAGGATCGGTGGCGCCTATTATGGAGAGCCCTCCGGCGGGCGGCAACCGAGACCCCGTGAGCACGGCGTTCGGCATCCCGGGTGGCCTTACGGTATGCTGGCCACCCTGGCCAAGATGAAAAGGAGCGCGGTGTGATCAAGGAAACGGTGATCTTCTGGTGGCGGATCGTGCATGACGCCATCCGCCTGTGGCTGGAGCGTAACGCCTTCAGTTATGCCGGCTCCCTGGCCTTCTATACGCTTTTCTCTTTGGCGCCCACGGTGATCATCGCGGTCACCGTTATCGGCATGGTGCTGGGCGAGGAGGCCGCCCAGGGGCAGATCGTTGCCCAACTCCAGGGCACCATGGGGAATGACGCCGCCGCCGCCATCGAACAGGCGGTGGCTCAGTCGCGAATCGAGGAGTCGGGGCTCCTGCCCACCCTGCTGGGGGTCGGCGCCCTGCTGGTGGGTGCCACCACCGTCTTCGCCCAGATGCAGTTCTCCCTCAATACCCTCTGGGGGGTGACCGCCAGGCCCAGCAGCAACAGCCTATTCGTCTTTCTCAAGAATCGGGTGCTGTCGCTGACCATCGTGCTGGCCATCGGCTTTATCCTGCTGGTCTCGCTGGCTTTCGGCGTCATGGTGAAGAGCCTGCTCGGGCATGCCGAGAACCTGGTCCCGGCGGTGGGAATGCTGGCCGGCAGCGCCGAGTTCCTGATCTCCCTGGCGATGATCGCGGCGCTCTTCGCCACCATCTTCAAGGTCCTGCCGGACGTGGTGCTGAGCTGGCGGGATGTGCTGGTGGGCGCCCTGGTCACGGCACTGCTCTTCGCCCTGGGGCGCTATGGCATCGCCAGCTACCTGGCCTATACCGCCACCGCGTCGACCTATGGCGCCGCCGGCTCCGTGGTGGTCATCTTGCTGTGGGTATATTACTCATCGCTGATTCTTCTGTATGGCGCGGCCTTTACCAAATGCCACCTGCTGGCCCGCCACAAGACCATCACCCCACGCAATACCGCCGTGGTGGTCAGGCACGAACTGCTGGAATGATCGCGCCGGTGTCGATAACCGCCGTGGTGGTCAGGCACGAACTGCTGGAATGATCGCGCCGGTGTCGATAACCGCCGTGGTGGGTAAGCATCAGTTGCCGGAGTAAGGTCCTCCCTATGAACTGCCGAGGCCGCGCCCACTGGGCGCGGCCTCGGCGTTGAGGGTGCCGGCCGGAGGCCTCAGGCGGCTCGTGGGCGGTCGGGACGAAAGCGTTCCTCGGCCAGGCGGTCGGCGACCTGTTCGGGGCGCTTGCCTTCCCGCCTGGCGCCCTCGAAGATCGTCGCCAGGGTGGTGCCGATGCGCTCCACCTGGGCGATAACCGCCTGGCGGTCATAGTCGCTGCGGCGCTGCCAGGCCACCTCGATCACCCCGCCGGCATTGGTCACGTAGTCCGGCGCATAGAGAATGCCGCGGCGATGCAAAGCCTCGCCGGCGGCGGGCGTCGCCAGCTGATTGTTCGCGGCCCCGGCCACCACCTTCGCCCTGAGGCGTCGACAGGCGGTCTCATCGATGGCGCCACCCAGCGCACAGGGGGCGAAGACATCGACATCGGCATCGAAAATCGCCTCCGGGGGCAGCGTCGCGGCGCCGAGCTCCTCGGCCAGGTGGGCACCGACGCTGCCGACGCCCTGGATCGCGACGCGCACGCCATCGAGGTCGTCCCGTCCCAGGCCGTGGCGCACCGCGGCCTGCAGGCCGTGAAAGACCCCCAGGGCGGTGAAGGGCGAGGGGTCGCCGGACTCGTCCTCGCTGCGGCGCAGGCCGGTGACATACGTGGTCTCCTCGGCGATCCACTGCATGTCCGCCTCGCTGGTGCCGGAATCCTCGGCGGTGATATAGCGTCCGCCCAGGCGCTCCACCAGTCGACCCATGGCACGCATCAGCGCCGGGGTCTTGTCGCGCCTGGGGTCGGCGATGATCACCGCCTTGCCGCCGCCCAGGGGCAGGCCGGCCAGGGCCGACTTGTAGCTCATGCCCCGGGAGAGCCGCAGCACATCGCTGAGGGCCTCGCCGTCGCTGGCATAGGGGAAAACGCGTAGCCCTCCCAGGGCGGGGCCCAGGTGGGTATTGTGAATGGCGATGATCGCCTTGAGGCCGCTGGCCTCGTCACAGCCGTAGACCACCTGTTCGTGGTGGTCGAAGTCGGGATGATCGAACATGGCAGGGTCCCTTCGTGGGGGTGACTCATTGTTATGCGCACGCCAGGGGTGATGGCGTCGCCAGGTCGGGCTTATGGCCCTGTGCCCAGATTAGCCAAAGGCGATGCCGCTGCCTAGCGGCTCGCCGGGTTTTCGATCGTCTCGGGAGAGGCGCCCGACATGCCGGTGGCGGAGCAAGGCCGCCCCCTTGGCGCCGGCGGACTCGGGTGCTAGAACAGGGGGACAGAGGCCGCCGCCGGCGGAATCATCGAAGGGAGGAGTCAGCATGAGCAAGCAGTGCATCAAGGCCTGGGTCAGCGGCAAGGTGCAGGGGGTCTGGTACCGCCGGGCCACCCAGGAGCAGGCCCTTCAGCACGGCCTGACCGGCTATGCCAAGAACCTGCCCGATGGTCGCGTCGAGGTGCTGCTGTGTGGCGAGGAGGAGGCGGTCCGCGCGGTGACCCAATGGCTCTGGCAGGGCCCCGCCGAGGCCCGGGTCAGTCAGGTCAGCCTGGAAGAAGCGGCGCCCCGTGACCCGGATGCCTTTATCACTCTCTAGAGCAGGGGTGGATGTAGGCCGCGCCCGTATTGCTGAGGAGCGCTGGGGGAAGACCGGAGCAAAGCGTCTTTTTCAGGGATGAAAAAGTCGAGCGCCCAGGGAAGGGTTCACAGCGTCTTTGCGAAGTGTCATCCCCCAGAATAGCTCCGAAACTCAAAGAGCTGAGTTTCCTCAGAGGTCTGCCCTACAACGCTATTTTAGGGTGTCGACGATCCACTGCACCACGGCGGGGCCATCGGCGCCCAGGCAGGCCTCCACCAGGGGCGTTTGTGACCAGCGCGCGTCGATAAAGGCGCGGCCTTCCGGGGCGAAGAGCGTCTGTCCCGCGGCGTCCCCCTCGGTGATCACGCTCAGGTGGCCCCGGGCGGTGGTGAAGAGCTCCGGGTGCAACAGCCAGGCCAGGGCGCAGCTGTCGTGGGGGCAGCAGCCATCGATGCCCAGGGCCTGCTGGTAGAACTCCCGATAGAAGGCGTAACTGCCCTTGAGCACGGCGCCGAGTTCGCCCTGGCCGGCGGCGATGGCATCCATGTCGGCGGGGCTCAGCACGCAGCGATGGGTGGCGTCCAGGCCGACCAGGGTCAGCGGCCAGCCGGCGGTGAGGACCCGCGAGGCGGCGTGAGGATCATTGAAGATATTGGCCTCCGCCACCGGCGAGACGTTGCCCCCCTCCCTGATGGAGCCGCCCATGATGACTACCCGCTTGACCGCCTCGACGATGCCCGGATCAAGCTGCAGGGCCGCGGCCAGGTTGCCGAGGGGACCCACCGCCACCAGGGTCACCTCGCCGGGACGGGCGCGTACCGTCTCGACGATAAACTGCGCCGCACCGATCGGCTTCGCTCGGCCCTGGACCTCCGGCAGGTCGATATTGCCCAGGCCATTGGCGCCATGGATATGCGCCGGCGCCGGGTGCCGGGGCTTGACCAGGGGGCCGGCGGCGCCCTGGGCTACCGGGATGCGGCGCCCGGCCAGCTCGCTGAGCAGCAGGGCGTTGCGGGTGGCGACATCGATATCCACATTGCCGTAGGTGGTGGTCAGGCCCAGCAGCTCGATCTGCGGATGGCGCAGGGCGATGGCGATGGCCTGGGCATCGTCCACGCCCGGGTCGGTATCGAAGATGATCGGATAACTCATGGGGGATCTCCATCTAGGGCCAGGTTGAGAGGACGGCGACCTAGGCTTGTACGAAAACTGCCTGCGCTCGCCCATACGGCGTTAAAAATCGGCTCGTGCGCGAGTCCGATCAAAGTACTCATTTACACCCCGTAAACTCGTACGCGTGCCCGGTCCGTCTTTTCGCCGATTTTTGCCTTGTCTGTCCATCGCTCGCCGACGTTTCGTACAAAACCTAGTGGCCGTCGTCGCTTTCCAGGGGGCAGGGTGGCCATTCGGCCAGGGCGGCATCCACCGCCTGAGCCCAGGGAATGCTCGGGGCGGCGCCGGGGCTCTGGACGCTGAGGGCGGCGGCGGCACTGGCCCGTCGCAGGCAGGTCTCGATATCGCCTCCGGCCTGGCGGGTCGCTAGGAAGACGCCGATAAAGGTGTCGCCGGCGGCGGTGGTATCCACCGCGGCGACCCGATGGGCGGCCAGGCGCAGGCGCGTCTCCTTGTGGCGGTAGTGGACCCCGTCCGCGCCCAGGGTCAGCACCAGTTCCACCTCGGGGAGGCGCCCGGCCAGGGCATCGAGCAGGGCCGCGGCGGGGCTGGTCTCGTCTGCTCCGGCCAGGGCCGCGGCCTCGCCGCGATTGACGAACAGCAGGTCGCAGGTCTCCAGCGGCAGCCGGGTGGCCGCCTCGTCCATGGGCGCCGGATTGAAGGCCAGGGTCAGGCCGTGCCGCTTGGCGGCCGCCATGGCCGCGGCCAGGCCATTGCACTCGTTCTGCAGCAGCAGGGTGGTGCCGGGCTCGGCGGCGGCGATCCGCGCCACCAGGGCGTCCTCGTCGAAGCCATGATTGGCGCCCGGGTAGAGGATAATGGCGTTCTCGCCATCGTCGTCGACCTGGATCAGCGCATGGCCGCTGGGGGCGTCGACCAGTTCGAGGTCATCGAGCGCGACCCCGGCCTCATCGAGGGGCGCCAGGGCCCAGGCGTCACCGCGACCCAGGCGCCCCCAGTGGGTGACGCGGCCCCCGGCCCGGGCCAGGGCCAGGGACTGATTGGCGCCCTTGCCACCCAGCACCCGTTGGTAGTCGCGGCTGGCCAGGGTCTCGCCGGGCCGCACCAGGTGCGGCACCCGATAGACATGATCGATATTGATGGAGCCCAGGTTATAGAGCATGGCGTCCTTCCTGCGGTCCGGCGCGGCGGCCGGATGGAAAAAGCGGTGACATTTGCCCCGGCGTCTCGCCTAAGCCTAGCCGGGGCACGCCTGGCGCGTTTTCACGCTGGCGGTTCAGGGCAACGCTCGCGCCAGGTTCTCGGCGGTCAGTTGGACCACCCGGGCCCGCGCCTCCGGGGTGATCCAGGCATTATGGGGGGTGACGATCAGGTTGAGGGACTCGTCGAGGGCATCGAGGAGCGCATGGCCCCGGCGGGGCGGCTCCTCGGGCAGGCTGTCGACCCCCAGGCCGCCGAGGTGTCCCGCGCGCAGTGCCGCCAGCGCCGCCGTCTCGTCGATGATCCCGCCCCGGGCGCAGTTGATCAGCAGGGCGCCGGGCTTGAGGCGGGCCAGCAGCGCCGCGTCGACCAGGTGATGGGTGGCCTCCGTCAAGGGGCAGTGCAGGCTCAGTACATCGGCCCGGGGGGCCAGCTCGGCGAGGGCAGGGCGGGAGTCGTCGGCCTCCCGGCCGGGGCGCGCGGCATAGTCGACGCGCATGCCGAAGGCCCCGGCCAGCTCGCCGACGCGGCGCCCCAGCTCCCCCTGGCCGACGATCACCAGGCGCTTGCCTTCCAGTTGCAGGGTGGCGGGAGAGAGCAGGCAGAAGAAGTCGCTGCGCCCCCAGTCACCGGCGGCGACCCGGCGCTGGTAGTGCGGCAGGCGATTGGCCAGGGCCAGCATCAGCATCAGGGTGTGCTGGGCCACGCTGGCGGTGCCATAGGCGCTGACGTTGCGTACCCTGATGCCGAGGCGCTCGGCGGCGGCCATGTCGATATTATTGGTGCCGGTGGCCAGCACGCAGATCAGCTTCAGCTCCGGCAGGTCCTCGAGCAGCTCGCCATCCAGCACCACCTTGTTGACGATGGCGACCCGGGCGCCCGCGAGGCGTTCCCGGCGCTCGTCCGGGGCGGTGGCGGCATGCACCGCCAGTTGGTCGACCCGCTCGCGCAGGGGGCTGAGGTCGATATCCTCGCCGAGGCTGGCGGCATCGAGTAGCACGGCTTTCATCACAATTCCTCGAGTGGCTTCGGCACCTTGCCCCCATGGGGGCGCGACGCGCTATAATGCGGGGCTTTCCGGTGGCCTTGGAAAGGCCGGCGCCAGGCCCCATATCGGCCATCGCCGGCCTGGTCGGGGTGTGTTCCAGGCCAATAGCGTATTCAGGAGTGATTAGAACCATGCCCATCTACGAATATGAGTGCAAGGCCTGTGGCCACCGTCTCGAGAAGCTGCAGAAGGTCAGCGCCGCGCCGCTCACCGACTGCCCCAGCTGCGAGGCCGCCGAGCTCTCCCGCCTGGTCTCCGCGGCGGGCTTCCGCCTGGCCGGTGGCGGCTGGTACGAGACCGATTTCAAGTCCGGCAGCAAGAAGAACCTGGCCGGCGACGGCGCGGCCAGCAAGGCGCCGAGCAAGGACGGGGCCGCCGCCTGAGGCGGCCCGATTCCCCCTCTTCGATAAACGCTAGAAAACAGGATTCGACATGCGCAGCCATTATTGCGGCCAGCTTAACGAGACACTGGTGGATCAGACGGTCACCCTCTGTGGTTGGGTGCACCGTCGCCGTGACCACGGTGGGGTGATCTTCCTCGACATGCGCGACCGTGATGGCATCGCCCAGGTCGTGGTGGACCCGGATACCGCCGAGGCCTTCGCCAATGCCGACCGCTGCCGCAACGAGTTCGTGCTGCGCATCGTCGGCCGCGTGCGGCCGCGCCCCGAGGGCACCCAGAACCCCAACATGCCCACCGGCATGATCGAGGTGCTGGCCAAGGAGGTGGAGATCCTCAACACCGCCGCCACCCCGCCCTTCCAGCTCGACGAGCATGGCAAGGTGGGCGAGGAGGTGCGCCTCAAGCACCGCTATATCGACCTGCGCCGCCCGGAGATGCTCGACAAGCTGCGCCTGCGCTCGCGGATCTCCCACAGCGTGCGGGCCTTCCTCGAGGGCCAGGGCTTCCTGGATATCGAGACCCCGATCCTGACCCGGGCCACCCCGGAAGGCGCCCGGGACTACCTGGTGCCGAGCCGTACCCACGCCGGCAGCTTCTTCGCCCTGCCGCAGTCGCCGCAGCTGTTCAAGCAGCTGCTGATGGTGTCCGGCTTCGACCGCTACTACCAGATCGCCAAGTGCTTCCGCGACGAGGACCTGCGCGCCGACCGTCAGCCGGAGTTCACCCAGATCGACCTGGAGGCCTCCTTCGTCGACGAAGACGAGATCATGGGCATCACCGAGTCGATGATCCGCCAGCTCTTCCAGGAGGTCCTCGAGGTCGAGCTGCCCGAGTTCCCGCGCATGCCCTACGGCGAGGCGATGAGCCGTTACGGCTCCGACAAGCCGGACCTGCGCATCCCCCTTGAACTGGTCGACGTGGATGACCTGATGGCCCAGGTGGACTTCAAGGTCTTCTCCGGCCCGGCCAAGGCCGACGACGGCCGCGTCGCCGCCCTCAAGGTCCCCGGTGGCGCCGAGCTCTCCCGCAAGGCCATCGACGAGTACACCAAGTTCGTCGGCATCTATGGCGCCAAGGGCCTGGCCTGGATCAAGGTCAACGAGCGCGCCAAGGGGCTTGAGGGGCTGCAGTCGCCCATCGTCAAGTTCATGGAGAACGTGATCGACGAGCTGCTGGAGCGTGTCGACGCCCAGGACGGCGATATCATCTTCTTCGGCGCCGACAAGGCGCGGGTGGTCAACGAGGCCCTGGGCGCCCTGCGCGTCAAGCTGGGCGAGGACCTGGACCTCTACACCCAGGCCTGGGCACCGCTGTGGGTGGTCGACTTCCCGATGTTCGAGGACGACGGCAGCGCCCGCATGCAGGCCCTGCACCATCCCTTCACCGCGCCCTCCTGCGACGTGGAGGCCCTCAGGGCCGACCCGGCCCAGGCGCTCTCCCGCGCCTACGACATGGTGCTCAACGGCACCGAGCTGGGCGGCGGCTCCATCCGTATCCACGATCAGGAGATGCAGCGGGCCGTCCTCGAGGTGCTGGGCATCGACCAGGCCGAGGCGGAAGAGAAGTTCGGCTTCCTGCTCGACGCCCTCAAGTACGGTGCGCCGCCCCACGGTGGCCTGGCCTTCGGCCTCGACCGCCTGGTGATGCTGATGACCGGGGCGCGGACCATCCGCGAGGTGATCGCCTTCCCCAAGACCCAGAGCGCCGCCTGCCTGATGACCGACGCCCCGGGCGAGGTCAGCGCCGAGCAGCTCAAGGAGCTGAATATCCGCCTGCGGGCCAAGGCCAAGCCGGAAGCCGCCGAATAAGGCGAGCCACTCCGACACGCACGACTCCTACCGGCGCCCCTGTGGCGCCGGTATGTTGTTGGGGCCGTGGTTGTCGCGGCCAGAATGGCTGAGGGACGCTGGGGGCAGGGCGGAGCAAAGCGTCTTTATCATGGACGATAACGTCGAGCTTCCAGGGAAGGATTCACGGCGTCTTTGTGCGGGGCCGGCCTTCCGGGGCTGTCCCCAGGGTAGTTCCGTAAAAACCAGGAAGGATGGCATGACAGATAGCGGCATATGCAGAGGTACCGAGATATGCTGATCCTGGGGATCGATCCCGGCTCGCGGATCACCGGTTATGGGGTGCTCGACGTCGGCGAGACGCGGCCCCGCTACGTGGCCAGCGGCTGCATCCGTACCCGGGGCGATGACCTGGCCCAGCGCCTGGCACAGATCTATGCCGGGATCAGCGAGCTGATCGGCCTGCATCGCCCGGGCGAGCTGGCCATCGAACAGGTCTTTATGGCCAAGAATCCCGACTCGGCCCTCAAGCTGGGGCAGGCCCGGGGCACCGCCATCGTCTGCGCCGCCAACCATGGCCTACCGGTGAGCGAATACGGGCCGCGCCAGATCAAGCAGGCGGTGACCGGCACCGGCGGTGCCGACAAGGCCCAGGTGCAGCACATGATCAGCGCCGTGCTGGGTCTCGACGGCACGCCCCAGGCGGATGCCGCCGATGCCCTGGCCATCGCCCTGACCCATGCCCATGCGCGCCTCGGCCTGATCAGCCGCGGCAGCTATGGCGGGCGGCGCGGCGGCGGCAAGGGGTGGCGCGCCTTCGACCCCGGCAGCCGCGGATCCTGAGGGCCGGGCACGGATGCCCGGCCTGCGACTCACGGCGGCGCCTCGGCTGAGGCGTGCGTGCACACTAGATGACGATTCTGGCCTCTGGTCAGCCTAGCGGGCGGCCAGTATAGTGAACGCCAGTCTTAGCAAGGATCGATTCACGGCATGATTGGACGCCTGCGTGGCACCCTAGTGGAGAAGCAGCCGCCCTGGCTGGTGGTCGACGTCGCCGGCGTCGGCTATGAACTGGAAGCCTCCCTCACCACCCAGATGGCCCTGCCGGCGGTGGGCGAAACGGTCTCCCTGCACACTCACCTCAGCATTCGCGACGATGCCCACCTGCTCTACGGCTTCGCCCGTGGCCAGGAGCGGGAGCTGTTCCGCGCCCTGATCAAGGTCAATGGCGTGGGGCCCAAGCTGGCCCTGGCGATCCTCTCCGGCATGGACGAGGCGGCCTTCGTGCGCTGCGTGCGGGAGGATGACATCAAGTCGCTGACCCGGCTGCCCGGCGTCGGCAAGAAGACCGCCGAGCGGCTGATCATCGAGATGCGCGACCGCTTCCCCCACTGGACCGGCGACGAGGGGGGCGGCCTCGAGGTGCTGGAGGCCGCGGCGGCGGGGCAGGGAGCGGCCCCCCAGAGCGATCCCCTGGTGGATGCCGAGGCGGCCCTGGTGGCGCTCGGCTACAAGCCCGCCGAGGCCGCCAGGATGCTCGCCGGCTGCGAGCGCGGGCTCTCCACCGAGGCCCTGATCAAGGCCGCCCTGACCCGCAAGCTGGCGGGCTAGGGCGGCTGCCCCCATCGATGCCGGCCCCCTGAGGCGGCCGCGCAGGATCGGAAGTCACTATGCTCGACAATGATCGACTGATCGCCGCCGCCCCCCAGGGCGGGGAGCTGGTCCAGGACCATGCCATCCGCCCCAAGCGGCTGGCCGACTATATCGGTCAGCCGCGGGTGCGCGAGCAGCTGGAGATCTTTATCCAGGCCGCCCGGGGGCGTGGCGAAAGCCTCGACCATACCCTGGTGTTCGGCCCCCCGGGGCTGGGCAAGACCACCCTGGCCAATATCATCGCCGCCGAGATGGACGTGGATATCAAGTCCACCTCGGGACCGGTGCTGGAGCGCCCGGGGGACCTGGCCGCCATGCTCACCAACCTCGAACCCGGCGACGTGCTCTTTATCGACGAGATCCATCGCCTCTCGCCGGTGGTGGAGGAGGTGCTCTATCCGGCCATGGAGGACTTCCAACTGGATATCGTCATCGGCGAGGGGCCGGCGGCGCGCTCCATCAAGCTCGACCTGCCGCGCTTCACCCTGGTGGGGGCCACCACCCGGGCGGGGCTTTTGACCTCGCCGCTGCGCGACCGCTTCGGCATCGTCCAGCGCCTGGAGTTCTACGGCATCGACGACCTGACCGGTATCGTCTCCCGCTCGGCGCGGCTGCTGGGCGTGGAGGCGGATGGCGCCGGCGCCGCGGAGATCGCCCGCCGCGCCCGGGGCACGCCGCGCATCGCCAATCGCCTGCTGCGGCGGGTGCGCGATTACGCCGAGGTGCGCGGCCGCGGGGTGATCGATGTCGAGGTGGCGGATCGCGCCCTGGACATGCTGCACGTGGATCACCACGGCCTCGACCATATGGATCGCCGCCTGCTGCTGGCGATGATCGAGAAGTTCGATGGCGGCCCGGTGGGCGTCGACTCCCTGGCCGCCGCCATCGGCGAGGAGCGCGACACCATCGAAGACGTGATCGAGCCCTACCTGATCCAGCAGGGGCTGATGATGCGCACCGCCCGGGGGCGGGTGGTGACTCGCCAGGCCTATGCCCACTTCGACCTGGTGCCCGACTCCGCCACCCCGGATGCCAGCGGCGAGGTGCGCCCATGAGCGGCACGGGCGAGTTCCGCCTGCCGGTACGGGTCTATATCGAGGACACCGACGCCGGGGGCATCGTCTATTACGTCAACTACCTGAAATTCATGGAGCGCGCCCGCAGCGAGTGGTTACGGCGCCTGGGCCATACCCAGCGCGAGCTGCTCGCCGAGGGCGTGCAACTGGTGGTCCATCGCCTGGAGTGCCGCTATGCCCGCCCGGCGCGTCTCGATGACGACCTGGTGGTCAGCGCCGCCGTCGCCGAGCGGGGCGCCAGCCGTGCCACCTTCGTCCAGCGGGTCAGCCGCGCCGGGGAACCCCTGTGCGAGGCGAGTGTCGACATCGCCTGTCTGGATGCCCAAACCCTGCGGCCCCGCCGCTGGCCGGCGGCCCTGGCCGCGGCCCTAACCCCCGAGCTTCGATGAGGACGCCCGTGAACGACAGCATGTCCATTCCCCACCTGATCATGAATGCCAGCACCGTGGTGCAGCTGGTGATGCTGATCCTGGTGCTCGGCTCCATCCTCTCCTGGGTGGTGATCTTCCAACGCAGCCTGGTGCTGCGCCGTGCCAAGAAGGCGCACAAGGCCTTCGAGGAGCACTTCTGGTCCGGGGTCGATCTCAACGACCTCTATCGCCAGATTCCCGCCGAACGCGAGAGCCTGGGAGGCGAGCACCTGTTTCGCGCCGGCTTCCGGGAATTCCACCGCCTCTTGCCCAAGGCCAAGAGCCCCCAGGCGATCCTCGATGGGGTGCAGCGCAGCATGCGCGTCGCCTGGTCCCGGGAAGAGGAGCGCCTCAACCTGCACCTGGTGTTCCTGGCCACGGTGGCCTCGGCGAGCCCCTATATCGGCCTGTTCGGCACCGTCTGGGGCATCATGGGCTCCTTCCAGTCGCTCTCGATGGCCCAGCAGGCGACGCTGGCCACCGTGGCGCCGTGGATCGCCGAGGCGCTGATCGCCACCGCCATGGGGCTGTTCGCCGCCATTCCGGCGGTGATCTTCTACAACCGCCTCTCCGCGGAGACCGGGCGCCTGCTCGGCAAGTACGAGGATTTCGCCGAGGAGTTCCACTCCATCCTGCACCGGAACCTGCAGGGCCGCGGCGAGAGCGCGGCGGCCTGACGGAGACCCCACCATGCATGGACCCTTCAACCGGGGCGGTCGCCGCCGTCCCATGGGCGAGATCAACGTGGTGCCCTTTATCGATGTCATGCTGGTGCTGCTGGTGATCTTCATGATCACCGCACCCATGCTGACTCAGGGCGTCCAGGTCGATCTGCCCCAGGTGAGTTCGTCACCCATCGAGGATAACGAGGAGCGCGAGCCCATCGTGGTCTCGGTGGACCGCGACGGTAACTACTATATTTCTCTCGGCGACGAGGAGACCCCGCTGGGGCTCGACGAGCTCGCCGAGCGGGTGATCATCGTGCTGGATCGCAACCCGGGCACGCCGGTGATGGTGCGTGGCGATCGCAATGTCAGCTATGGCCAGGTGGTGACCCTGATGAGCACCCTGCAGAGCGCCGGCGTCGGCAATGTGGGGCTGATCTCCGAACCGCCGCCGCAGGAGGGCTAGGGGTGGCCAGAGAGAAGCATCGTGTCGGCTACGGGCTGCCGGTCCTGCTCGCCATCGGCGTGCATCTGCTGGTGGTGGGCCTGAGCATGCTGAGCCTGGTGCCCAGTGCCAGGACCGAGCCACCCTCCGCCGCGGTGGTTCAGGCCACCCTGGTGAGTACCGAGACCGCCACCGACCAGGCCCAGCGCGCCGAAGCGGCCAGGGCGCGTGCCGCGGCCCGCCAGCAGGCCGAGGCGGAGGCCGCCCGGGAAGCCGAGCGCCAGGCCCAGGAGGTCGAGGCCCGCCAGGCGCAGGAACAGGCCGCCCGCGAGGCCGCCGAGGCCGAGGCTCAGCGCCAGGCGGCGGAGGAGGCTCGGGTCGAGGCCCAGCGACGCGCCGAGGAGGCCGAACGCCAGGCGCGGTTGCGGGAAGAGCAGGCCGCCGAACAAGACGCCGAACGCCAGCGCCAGGCGGAGGAGCAACGCCGCCGCGAAGAGGAAGCCGAGCGCCAGCGCCAGGCGGAGGAGCAGCGCCGCCGGGAGGAAGAAGCCGAGCGCCAGCGCCGGGCGGAGGAGCAGCGCCGCCGGGAGGAAGAGGCCGAGCGCCAGCGCCAGGCCGAGGAGCAACGCCGCCGCGAAGAGGAAGCCGAGCGCCAGCGCCAGGCGGAGGAGCAGCGCCGCCGGGAGGAAGAGGCCGAACGCCAGCGCCAGGCCGAGGAGCAGCGCCGCCGGGAGGAAGCCGCCCGCCGGGCCGCCGAAGCCGCCAATGGTAGCCTGGATAGCCTGATCGCCAGCGAGCAGGAGGCCATCGCCAACGCGCGCCAGGCCAGCGAGGCCGCCAACGGCTTCCAGGCCCTGGTGCGCCGGGCGGTGGAGCAGGCCTGGATCATTCCCCCGGGCAGCGTCGACGGCCTGGAGGCGACCCTGGCACTCAACCTGCTCCCCACCGGCGAGCTGGTCGGGGTGAGTGTGGTGCGCGCTAGCGGCGACGCCGGCTTCGACCGCTCGGCGCTGCAGGCGGTGGAGCGAGCCGCGCCCTTCCGTGAGATGCGCCAGTTGCCGGCGGCGGCACAGAGTCAGTTCCGTCAATTCAATCTACGCTTTCGACCGGGGGATATCCGCTGATGAAACGCTATCTTGGCTTATGGCTGGCGGCCTGCCTGCTGCTCTTCGTGCAGCAGGCCCAGGCCAATCTGACCATCGAGATCACCCGCGGCAGCGACCGCGCCATCCCCATCGCCATCGTGCCTTTCGCCGGTGAGGGCCTGCCGCAGGACCTGGCGCGCATCGTCAGCGATGACCTGGAGCGCAGCGGCCAGTTCGAGCCGCTGCCCCGCGATTCGATGATCTCCCGCCCCGCTCGCGGCGAGGCGGTCAACTACCGCGACTGGCGGGCGGTCTCCGCCGACTACCTGGTCGTCGCCGAGGTGGCCGCCGAGGGCAGCGACTACCGGGTGCGCTATGAGCTGCTCGATGTCTATGGCGAGAGCCGCCTGCTGGGCGAGGTGGTCACCGCCGACCCGCAGCGTCTGCGGGCCGCCGCCCACTACATCAGTGACCAGGTCTTCGAGGCGATCACCGGGATCCGCGGCGCCTTCTCCACGCGGATCGCCTATGTCACGGCCCGGGGCGCCGGCGACGCGCGCCGCTACGGCCTGCATATCGCCGATGCCGATGGCCGCAACAGCCAGCAGATCCTCGACTCCGATCAGCCGATCATGTCGCCGGCCTGGTCACCGGATGGCACCAAGCTCGCCTATGTCTCCTTCGAGACCGAGCGCCCGGCCATCTATATCCAGGACGTCACCACCGGCCAGCGGGTCCGGGCCAGTTCCTTTACCGGCATCAACAGCGCCCCGGCCTGGTCGCCGGACGGTCGCCGACTGGCCATGTCGCTGTCCCGGGATGGCCAGCCGGAGCTCTACCTGATGGATATCGCCAGCCGCGAGTTCCGTCGCCTGACCGATAACAGCGCCATCGATACCGAGCCCAGCTTCGCTCCCGATGGGCGCAGCCTGGTCTTCACCTCGGACCGCAGCGGCGGGCCCCAGCTCTACCGCTATGACCTGGCCAGCGGCCGGGTGGAGCGCCTGACCTTTACCGGCAACTACAATGCCCGGGGACGCTTCAGTCCGGATGGCGAGGCGCTGTTTATGATTCACCGCGGCAATCGCGGTTATCAGGTGGCCCGCCAGGAACTGGAGAGCGGCCGCCTGGTGACCCTGACCGAGGGTCGCTGGGACGAATCTCCCAGTGTTGCCCCCAACGGGAGCATGGTACTCTTCGCCACCCAGCAGGGCAGCGCCGGGATGCTGGGCGCCGTGTCGGCGGATGGGCGAGCCTCCTTCCGCTTGCCGGCGGCCCAGGGTGACGTGCGGGAACCCGCATGGTCACCGTTTCTGAACTGATATTGTCATTCATCAAGGAGTGGAAAATGCAATTCAAGCCTTATGCCAGGAGCCTGGCCATCGCGCTCTCTCTCGCCTTCGTGGCCGGTTGTTCCAGCACGGGCGGCACCCAGGATGGCTCCATGGATGGCAGTCGCGACGGTGTCAGCACCAGCGGCGCGGCGAGCGGCCAGGTCGGCGGCGTGGGGGTCGGCGGCACCGCTCAGAACGGTCAGCAGGCCGGCATTCCCGGCGTGCGCACCATCTACTTCGACTACGACAGCGAGCGCATTCGTGGCGAGTTCGAACCGGTGCTCAATGCCCATGCCCAGTACCTGCGCAATAACCCCAGCGTCCGGGTGATGCTGCAGGGCCATACCGACGAGCGCGGTACCCGCGAATACAACCTGGGGCTCGGCGAGCGTCGCGCCAAGGCCGTCGAGCGCTTCCTCTCCGTGCAGGGCGTCTCTCCCTCGCAGCTGGAGGTGGTCAGCTATGGCGAGGAGCGCCCGGCGGTGAGCGGCTACAATGAGGATGCCTACGCCCAGAACCGTCGCGTGGTGTTCGCCTACTGAGGCCGAGGAGCGAGTGATGAATCACAGTCACAGCAGCCGTCGTTGGCTGACCCGACTGTGCGGTGCGGGAGCCCTGGTGCTCCCGCTTTCCGTACTGGCCCAACCGGTCATCGAGGACCTCTCGGCGGGCTCGCGTAGCTTCTACGATCACACCGAGGCCCGGGAGAGCGCATCCGGCAGTCTGCTGCTGCTCAACCGCCTCGACGACCAGCAGCGCGAGATCCAGCAGCTGCGGGGGCAGGTCGAGGAGTTGCGCTATCAGCTCGAGCAGTTGCGCCGCGACTCCCAGGCCCGCTATCTCGACCTGGAGGAGCGTCTCGCCGGCACCGCCCCGGCGGCGGTGGACGCCGCCGCCGCCCAGGCGGCCACCGCCGGCAATGGCAATGGCCAGGCCTCCGCGGCCGACGCCCAGGCCGCCTATCAGGCCGCCTTCCAGCGGGTTCAGGCCCGCGACTTCCCCGCCGCCATCGCCGCCTTCGAGGCCTTCGTGGCGGACTACCCGGACACCGACCTGGCCGCCAATGGCCACTACTGGCTGGGTGAGCTCCACTCCGCCGAGGAGGACCTGGAGGCCGCCGCCGCCGCCTTCCAGACGGTGCTGGATGACCACCCGCAGAGCAACAAGGTGCCCGATGCCCTCTACAAGCTGGGGCTGCTCAAGGCGCGCCAGGGGCAGCCGGAAGCCAGCCGCGAGCTGCTCGAGCGGCTGATCGCCGATTACCCGGACAGCAATGCCGCCCTGATGGGGCGTGACTTCCTCAACGACAGCGGCCTCTAGGAGTCCCGATGAACTGCAAGATCGACTATCGTCCCCCCGCGGAGCTCCTGGCGGGACGCATCGTGCTGGTGACCGGTGCCGGCGATGGCATCGGTCGTGCCGCGGCCCTGGCCTATGCCCGGCATGGCGCCACCGTGATCCTGCTGGGGCGGACCATCGCCAAGCTGGAGAAGGTCTACGACGAGATCGAGGCGATGGGGGGGCCGCAGCCGGCCATCTTCCCGCTGAACTTCGAGGGGGCCACCCTCAAGGACTACCAGGACATGGCCGAGACCCTGGAGCGGGAGTTCGGGCGCCTGGATGGCATCCTGCACAATGCCGGCCTGCTGGGTCGCCTGACCCCCTTCGACCAGTACAATCCCCAGCTCTGGGAGCAGGTGATGCAGGTCAACTTCAATGGCCCGGTGTGGATGACCCAGGCCCTGCTGCCGCTGCTCAAGGCCTCCGAAGACGCCTCGGTGATCCTCACCTCCTCCAGCGTGGGCCGCCAGGGGCGTGCCTTCTGGGGCGCGTATGCGGTCTCCAAGTTCGCCACCGAGGGCTTTATGGAGGTGCTGGCCGACGAGCTGGAGAACCTCACCGCGGTGCGCGTCAATAGCCTCAACCCGGGAGCCACCCGCACCCAGATGCGGCGCAGCGCCTACCCCGCCGAGGACCCGGATACCCTGCGCACCCCCGAGGAGATCATGCCCACCTACCTGTGGCTGATGGGCCCGGCGAGCCGTGGCGTGACCGGGCAGCGCTTCGATGCCCAGCCGCCCAAGGCGTAAGGTTCGGGCCAGGGCGTGAGGCTTGAGCCGCGCTAACACAAGAACGGGCCCCATATGGGGCCCGTTCTTGTATCGGCACGTTAGCGCTCTAACAGGGCGCTAACCAGGGCCTCGGGGGTGGCGAAGCGCAACTCCGCCGGCCACTCCTCGATGGCGTCCGCCGCGTCCAGGTAACCATACCCCACCGCCACCGCGGTCATGCCGGCGGCCCGGGCGGCCTCCATATCGCGACGATGATCGCCGATATACCAGCACGCCTCGGGGGCGACGCCGAGGCGCTCGGCGGCGACCCATAACGGCTCCGGCGCGGGCTTCTTCACCGGCAGGTCATCGGCGCAGAGCAGGGCGCCGGGACTCAGCCCCAGGGCCGTGATCAGGGGAGCGGCATAGGCCCGCGGCTTGTTGGTAACGATGCCCCAGGCGCGGGGTGCCAGGCTCCAGCCGGCGATCAGCCGCTCCAGCCCGGGAAAGAGACGGCTCTCGGCCGCCACGTCCCGACCATAGGCATCGAGCAGGAACTGGCGGGCCTCGCCATGGCCCGGCGCCTCCAGGGGCAGGCCCAGGGCCAGGGTCACCAGGGCGCTGCCGCCATTGGAGACCTGGGCGCGAATCGCCCCATAGGGCAGCGCCGGCAGGCCATGGTGCTGTCGCAGGGCATTGGTGGCCCGGGCCAGGTCCGGGGCGGTATCCACCAGGGTGCCATCCAGGTCGAAGAGCAGGGCGCGGGGCAGGGCGCTCATGCGGCCTCCCGTCGGCCGTACGGCCGGCAAGCGATCGAGACGTCGCGCGGGTCGCAGCGAGCCCCGCAAAGGGCGCGTGTCGGGCGGTTCATTCGGCCTCCCGGCGACAGTGCGGCCGGTAAGCGACCGAAACATCGCGCGGGTTACAGCGAGCCCCGCCAAGGTCGCGTGTCAGGCGATTCATGGGGCCTCCCGGCGACAGTGCATCAGGTAATTCACCGAGACATCCCGGGCATCCAGGCGGTAGCGTCGCGTCAGCGGCTGGTAGACCAGGCCGCTCTGCTCGCAGACCTTGAGCTCGGCCTCCCGGGCCCAGCGGGAGAGCTCCGCGGGACGGATAAACTTGCGGTACTCGTGGGTCCCCTTGGGCAGCAGTCGCAGCACATATTCGGCGCCGAGGATGGCGAAGGCATAGGCCTTGGGATTGCGATTAATCGTCGAGAAGAAGACGTCGCCGCCGGGCTTGACCAGGGTCATGCAGGCACGCACCACCGCCGCCGGGTCCGGCACATGCTCGAGCATCTCCAGGCAGGTGACCACGTCATATTGGCCGGGGGCCTCGGCGGCCATCTCCTCGGCGCTGGCCTGGCGATAGTCCACCGTTACCCCGCTCTCGGCCAGATGCAGGCGAGCCACCGCCAGAGGGGCCTCGCCCATGTCGATGCCGGTGACCCGGGCGCCACGATGCGCCATGGACTCGGCCAGGATGCCGCCGCCACAACCCACATCGATCACCGATTTGCCCGCCAGGCCGACGCGGGCATCGATAAAGTCCAGGCGCAGCGGATTGATCTCGTGGAGGGGCTTGAACTCCCCTTCGCTGTCCCACCAGCGGCTCGCCAGGGCCTCGAACTTGGCGATCTCGGCGGCATCGACGTTATGACGGTAGTCGCCGCTATCCTGGGTGCGGCTCGCATCCCGGCTATCGCGGGGGTCGGCGGTATGGGACATCTTAACTCTCTCCTTGTGCGCGCAGGGACGCCAGGCGTTGCCGCCAGGCTTCGTAATCGGCCGTGATGGCGTCCGGCGTGATATCGATAAAGTGGCCCTCGCTCATGGGCAGCAGCCAGCGAACCTCGATCAGCAGGTCGATGTCCGGCAGGGTGAGCATCGTCGGGCTCCTCGAAAAAGATGCCGCCATTCTACCCGCCCGGCGTGGCCTTGTCCGCCGCCACCCACCGCGAGCGCGGCGGGGCGGCGTGCCCGGGTCGGGTCTGGCATACTAGGGCCTATCAATCCCGCTCAGGAAGGAACCCGATGATTCGCAAGGCCGTTCTGCCGGTGGCCGGTTTCGGTACTCGCTGCCTGCCCGCCTCCAAGGCGATCCCCAAGGAGATGATCACCATCGTCGACAAGCCGGTGATCCAGTACGTGGTGGAAGAGGCCGTCGCCGCCGGTATCACCGAGATCGTGCTGGTGACCCACTCCAGCAAGGGCGCCATCGAGAACCACTTCGACAAGCATTTCGAGCTGGAGACCACCCTGGAGGCCAAGGGCAAGCACGAGCTGCTCGAGGAGCTGCGCAATATCGTCCCCGACACGGTCAAGATCATCAGCGTGCGTCAGCCCGAGCCCCTGGGCCTCGGCCATGCGGTGCTCTGCGCCCGCCCGGTGGTGGGGGAGGCCCCCTTCGCGGTGCTGCTGCCGGACGTGCTGGTGGATGGCGAGGGCCTGCCGCGCAACGACCTGGCGGGCATGGTGGCGGCCTTCGAGGCCAGCGGCCAGGCCCAGCTGATGGTGGAAGAAGTGCCCTGGGAGCGGGTCGAGAAATACGGCATCGTCGAGCCCGAGGCCGCTGTGCCGGCCCCGGGCGAGTCGCTGCCCCTGGCCGGAATGGTGGAGAAGCCGTCCCGGGATCGGGCGCCGTCGAATCTGGCGGTGATCGGCCGCTATGTGCTGCCCGGGGAGATCTTCCCGCTGCTGGCCGAGACCCCGCCGGGGGCCGGGGGCGAGATCCAGCTCACCGACGCCATCGAGGCCCTGCGGGCGCGCGCCGGCGTGGCCGCCTATCGCATGCAGGGCGTCACCTATGATTGCGGCCACCAGCTCGGTTACCTGGAGGCGATCCTCGCCTTCGCCCGGCGCCATCCCAAGTATGGGGCGGGCTTCCGGGACCTGCTGGACCGCTATGCCGGCGAGGCCTGAGCATGCGTATCCGCCTGATCGGCAGTGAGCTGGCCGCGGTGACCGCCGCCGCGGCCCTGGCCAGCGTCGGCCACCGCGTGCACTGGCGGCCCCATCCGCAGACCCCCTGGCCGAGCCTGGCCCGAGCCGACTGGCTCAGGCGCGAGCCGCAGTTGCTCGCCCAGCTGGAGCAGGCCCTGGCCGAGGGTGGCCTGGTCGTGGACGAGGCGAGTGCTCCCGAACCGGTGGAGGTGCTGTGGCTGGCCCTGGCGCCGGATCAACGCCGCGAGGCCCGGGAGGCGGCGGCCCAGGCCGCCGACCAGCGCGAGCCCCTGGTGGTGATCAATAACGCCACCTTCCCGGTGGGCGAGACCGAGCGTCTGGGCGAGTGCCTGGGCGCCGAGCAGTGGGCGGTCTGCCTGCCCGATATGCTCCAGGAAGGGCGCGCCTGGGAGAGCTTCACCCGCCCCAGTCGCTGGCTGCTGGGCAGCGAATCGCCGCGGGCCACCGCACGGGTCAAGGAGCTGCTGCGCGCCTTCAACCGCCGCCGCGACGTCTTCCAGTGCATGCCGCTGCGGGCCGCCGAGCTCACCAAGCTGGCCATCAACGGCATGCTGGCCACCCGCATCAGCTACATGAACGAGGTGGCCGGCCTCGCCGATACCCTGGGTGTCGACGTGGAACTGGTGCGCCAGGGCATGGGCGGCGATTCGCGTATCGGCTACGAATACCTCTATCCCGGTTGCGGCTTCGGTGGCCCCAACTTCTCCCGGGACCTGATGGGGCTGGCCGACGTCCAGTCCGCCCAGGGGCGTGCCTCGGCCCTGCTCGAGCAGGTGCTGGAGATCAACGAGCAGAAGAAGGAGACCCTGTTCCGCAAGCTGTGGAGCCACTTCCGGGGCGAACTCGCCGGGCGCCGGGTGGCGATCTGGGGGGCGGCCTTCAAGCCGGGCACGGCGCGCATCGATCAGGCCCCGGTGCTGCCCCTGCTGAGGGCACTCTGGGCCCAGGGGGTCGAGGTGCACCTGCACGATCCGGCGGCGCTGCCGGCGCTGGCCGCCGCGGTGGGCGAGCAGCCGCTGCTGACCCTGTGCCCAGACGATCCCTATGCGGCCTGCGAGGGGGCCGATGCGTTGCTGCTGGTCACCGAGTGGAAGTGCTACTGGAACCCGGACTGGTCGCGGCTCGCCGCCGGCCTCCGGGAGCGGCTGATCCTGGACGGGCGCAATATCTATGATCCCGACTATGTGGCGAGTCAGGGGTTGGCCTATCGTGGCATCGGTCGTCGCGCCGATCCCTGAGGCAGCATCGGTACACCACCAACGACAAGGCCCCGCCGTGTGGCGGGGCCTTGTCGTGTCGGCCCGGGGGGCGCGGGCCGCTTCGCCAGGCGGAGTTAGGCGAAGTTCTGGGCCACGAAGTCCCAGTTGACGATGTTCCACACGCTCTCCAGGTACTTCGGGCGAGCGTTGCGGTAGTCGATGTAGTAGGCGTGCTCCCACACATCGATGGTCAGCAGCGGGGTCTGGCCGTGGGCGATGGGGGTGTCGGCATCGTCGGTGTTGACGATGTCCACGCCGCCGTCGTCGGTCTTGATCAGCCAGGTCCAGCCGGAGCCGAAGTTACCCACGGCCTTGGCGTTGAAGGCCGCCTTAAACTCGTCGAAGGAACCGAACTTGGCCTTGATGGCGTCGGCCAGGGCGCCGCTGGGCTCGCCGCCGCCGTTCGGGGAGAGGCAGTGCCAGTAGAAGGTGTGGTTCCACACCTGGGCCGCCTGGTTGAACAGGCCGCCGGAAGAGGACTTGATGATCTCTTCCAGGGACTTGTTGGCATTCTCGGTGCCGTCGGTCAGCTCATTAAGCTTGGTCACATAGGCCTGGTGATGCTTGCCATAGTGATATTCCAGGGTCTCGGCGGAGATATGCGGTTCCAGCGCGTTCTTCTCGTACGGCAGGGCGGGAAGTTCGAATGCCATGGTTTGCTCCTTTTTATCACCGATGAATACAGCACCTGGTGTTGTGGGGGCGGAACCGAAACGAATCAAGGCGCTATCGGTGCCGCCGCAAAAAACCTTACAATACCAAGCATCTGCGTAAGTGGTGTCGGCACATCATAGCACCCCGCCGGGGTGTCGCCAATTCCGACGACGACACTCGGGATTGCCCCGCCGGCCCCGCGCCCAACCGCCCGAAGAGGAGTCCCATCCATGGCCCAGCCCCCGGAGGAACGGCATCCTCCCCCCCTGGTGGCCGACCGTGATGCCAGCCTCGATCCCCCACCGTCTCGCCATGCCGTCCCGGTCTCGGCGTCGCCCAGACCCTGGGGCCTGCGCCTGGCGGTATTGGGCTTGGCGCTGAGCCTGGCGGGCGTGAGCGTCCTGGCCTGGGAAGAGCGTCAGCTGCTGCATGACGAGATCGCCCGCCTCGAGGGGCAGTTCTCCAATGTCCATGCGCGTTTCGACGGCCTGGCGCCCGGGGAGGCCCTGACCCGCCTCGACGAGGCGCAGCGCGCCCAGGCCTCACGGCTGGAGGCCCTGGCGGTGAGCCTCGACGATCAGCAGCGGCGCCTCGAGGCGCTGCGCCAGGGCCAGGAGGGGCCCAGGCCCCAGGCCCTGGCCGAGGCCCTGAGTCGCCTGGAGGCGCAGCAGGCCACCCTGCAGGAGTGGTTGAGTGCCAGCCGCGACTCCCTGGCGGCCCTGGAGACCCTGGGAGAAGAGGCCCGCGGCGAGCTGAGCCAGCGCCTGGATGGCCTGGAGGCGCGCAGCACCGCGGCCCGGGAAGCGCTTGATGAGCGCCTGACGGCAAGGGTTGCCGAGGAGGACGCGGAGCGGGAGGCACGCCTGGCGGCCCTGGAAGGGCGTCTGGACGAGGCGGCGACGAGCCGACGCCTGGCCGTCGAGGAGCTTCGCGAGACCCTTGAGCCTTTGGCCAGCCGCCTCGATAATGCCCGGGAAGCCCGCGGGGAGTTGCGCGATCGCCTGGCGTCGCTGCACGCCGAGGTGCAAGCGCTGCGCCGCTCCCAGCTGGCCATCGAGGCGCGCCTGGAACTGCTCGCGCCGTGATTGCGGCGCGCCCAGGCGCCCAACAGGGAGGTCGTGTTATCCGAGACTTACGACGAGGAGGGCGTCGCCTGGGGCGGGTCCTGTTGGCCATGGCCCTGAGCCTGCCGGTGCCCGCCTGGGCGCTGTCCGCCCGTATCGAGGGTATCGATGGCGAGGCGGCGGACAATATCGAGAACTACCTGGCGCCGCTGGATGGCGCCCAGTACAGTCCCGCCCGCCTGGAGGCGGAGGTGCGCCGCCGGGCCGCCGAGGCGTTGCGCCCCTTCGGCTATTATGAGCCCGAGTTCGCGCTGACCCTGATCGGGGAGCCGGTCGGCCGGGTCGAGCTGGCCGTGACTCCGGGGCCCCGGGTGAGGATCGGTCGGCTGGCCCTCGGGGTGCGCGGCGGGGCCGCCGATGATCCCCGCTTCGACGAGCTGATGGCGTCCCATGGCCTGGCCGAAGGCGACCCGCTCCTCCATGCGCCCTATGATCGATTGCGTAACCGCTTGGCGGGCCTGGCCCTGGAGCGGGGCTACTTCGACGCCTACTTCCGCGACCGCCGCCTGGAGGTGCGCCCCTGGGAACAGAGCGCGCATATCACCCTGACCTTCGATAGCGGCCCGCGCTACCGCTTCGGCGCCATCGACTTCCGCGGTAGTCATATTCGCCTCGACCGCCTCGAGAACATGCTCAACTTCGCCCCCGGCGAGCCCTACCTGGCCGGCGATCTCTCCGAATACACCCAACGCCTGAGTCAGAGCGGCTGGTTCGAGTCGATCACGGTGCGTCCTCGCCTCCCCGGGGAGGAAGGCGGCGCGACTCCGGAGGGGCCCGACGAGGTGCCGGTGAGTGTCGAGCTGACCCCCGCGGATCGCCACCAGTTCGAGGTTTCCCTGGGCTATGCCACCGACGTGGGGCCGCGTACCCGCTTCGCCTGGAAGCAGCCGTGGGTCAATAGTCGTGGCCATGGTCTCGACCATGACCTCTTCCTCTCCGCCCCGGAGCAACGCTTCTCCGGGGAGTACCGGATGCCCCTGGCCGATCCGCTGCGGGACAGCTATCGCCTCCAGTATGGCCTGCGCCACCGCGACCAGGACGACACCCGCAGCCTGGAGAGCAGCGTCGAGCTGGCCCGCCAGTGGCATTTCGACAACGCCTGGGTGCAGAGCCTCTACCTGCGCTCCAGCTTCGAAGACTTCACCCAGGGGGGCGAGGCGGAACGGGTCTGGCTGCTCTATCCCGGCATCAGCTGGTCGCGAACCCGCACCCGGAACCCGCGCTTTCCCACCTGGGGAGATCGTCAGCGCATCGCCTTCGAGTACTCCGATACCGCCTGGGGCTCCAGCGCGCGCTTCTTCCGCACCACCCTGGATTCCCAGTGGATCCGCATGTGGGGGGAGAACACCCGCCTGATCGGCCGCACCGGCCTGGGCCTGATCGAGACCGACGACTTCGACAAGATCCCTCCCTCGCTGCGCTTCTTTACCGGCGGCGACCGCAGCGTGCGCGGTTACGGCTACGAGAGCCTGGCGCCGCGCAACGACGAGGGGCGCCTGCGCGGCGGGCGCCAGCTGTTTACCGCCAGCGCCGAGGTGCAGCGGCGCATCACCGGCGACTGGTGGGGCGCGGCCTTCGTCGATACCGGCGATGCCTTCGATCACTGGTGGCCCGAGACCCTCAATACCGGGGCCGGCCTGGGCATTCGCTGGGTCTCGCCGGTGGGCCCCATCCGCCTGGATATCGCTCACCCCTTCGACGATGAGGAGGACCCGTGGCGCCTACACTTCGCCATCGGACCGGAATTCTGAGCTGGGCCCTGCTGCGCCTGCTGGTCTGGCTGCCCCTGTGGTTGCTGGGCCTGGTCTGTTTCCTGCTGGGCCTGCTGCTCTCGCCCTGGGGGACCGGCCTGGCCCTGGATCAGGCCAGGGAACGCGGCCTGATCGATTATCAGAGCGTCGCGGGGGCGCCCCTGGACGACCTGCGCATCGACGGGCTGCGCCTCGACGCCGGCCCCGCCGAGATCGCGATTGGCCAGCTGGAGTGGGCCTGGGCCGAGGAGTGCCTGTTGAACGGGCGCCTGTGTCTCGATCACCTGCGCCTGGAGGGCCTGAGGGTGCGCCTGGCGGCGACCGAGGCCGAGGAGCGCCCGCCGGGGGAGCCCCTGGAGTCCATCGTCCTGCCACTGCCCATCGAGCTGCGTGAGCTGTCGGTGAGCGATGCCGAGATTCGTCTCGCCGATGGCACGCGCCTGAGCTGGCGGGAATTCGTCAGCGGCGCCGTGGGGGAGGGCGAGGCCGCCACCCTGCTGGCGACCCGCCTCTCGGGGCTGCGCATTTACCTGCCGCCGAGTCCCGGACAGCGCCTGGCCGGGCGCCTGGACGCCGAGGCGATCGACGCCGCCATCGCCGTCGCCGAGGGCGAGCCCCCCGCGCCGCCGGCCCCGCCCCTGACCGAGCGTGAGCGACTCTCGCTGCCCCAGGTACAGCTGCCGCTGGGCCTGACGGTGCGCGAGCTGCTGGTGGAGGATGTCGAGCTCATTGGTGCCGTGTCGCAGCGCCTGGAGCGTCTCTACCTGGAGGCCAGCGCCCGCGGCGAGACCCTGACCCTGGAACGCCTGGAGCTCGATCATCCCCAGGCCAGCCTGCGCCTGGCCGCGGAGGTGACCCTGCGCGACGACTACCCCCTGGAGGCCAACCTCGAGGGGAGGGTGGATACGCTGCCGGCACTGCCCGAGCTGGAGGGCGAGCGCTTTACCCTGAGCCTGAGCGGGGGCCTCGGCGACCTGGAGGCGGGACTTCAGGGGGACGGGGCGATCGACGCGCGGCTGGGGCTGGAGATCGACGCCCTGGATCCGACGCTGCCATTCCATCTGCGCCTGGTCAGTGACCGGGTGCAGTGGCCCCTGACGCCGGATCGGCCCGCCGATTACCTGGTCGAGGAGCTGGCCCTGGACCTCCAGGGGGACCTGCTCGGCTATGAGGCCCGCCTGCGGGGCCGGCTCAGCGGTGGCGACCTGCCGGTCACCCAGCTCGCCCTGCTGGGCAGCGGCGATATCGGCCACTTCACCTGGCGGCCGCTGTCGCTGACCCTGCCCCGGGGGAGTCTGGTCAGCCGCGGACGCATCGCCTGGCAGGAAGGCATCGACCTCGCCGCGGATCTCGTCATGGAATCGCTCGACCCGGGGCTGTTCACATCGGCGGTGGAAGGCCAACTCTCCGGCACGGCGGCGGTAAGTTTCCGGCTGCTCGACGAGTCCTGGCAACTGGCGGTGCCGGAGCTGGCCATCGACGGGGCGCTGCAGGAACAGCCCCTGTCGCTGCGAGCCAGCCTGAGCGGCACCAGCGAGATGCGCTGGGATATCCAGCGCCTGGAGGCCCGCCAGGGGGACAATCGTCTCGCCATCGACGGGCGCATCGCCGAGACCCTGGCGCTCACCGGCCGCCTGGAGGCGCCCGCCCTGGAGAGCCTGATGGAGGGGCTCCAAGGGCGTTTGAGTGGCGACTTCACGGTGGCCGGCAGCCTGGAGCGTCCCCGCGCCGAGCTTACCCTAGACGGCCGGCAACTGGCCTTCCAGGACACGCGCCTGGCCAGGCTGGGACTGACGGCGCAAGTGGAGGGCCTGGAGGATCCTCGCCTGGTCGCCGAGCTTGAGGCCGATTCGCTGAGCGCCGCGGGGCAACGCTTCGACAACCTGACCCTGACCCTGGCGGGCCGCCTGGCCGAACACCGTCTCGCCCTCGAGGTGCTGGGCGAGGAGTCGGGAGCCCTGGATCGCCTGGAGCTGGTCCTCGAGGGCGCGCTGAGCGAGGATCGCCAGGCCTATCGCGGCAGCCTCCTGCCCCTGGAGGTGAGCCTACCCCAGGGCACCCTGGCCCTGGCGGAGGCCCTGCGCTTCTCGGTGGCGCTGCCGGCGGGGCGGCTCACCGCCGAGCCCTTCTGCCTGGTGCGCGCCGAGGGCGGGCGCCTGTGCAGCGTCGCGCCCCTCGTCGCCTCGGCGGCCTCCGGCGAGGCGAGGCTGCGCCTGGAGACGCTGCCCATGGACCTCGTCGACCCCGCCCTGCCGCCGGGCTGGAGCCTGAACGGGGAGAGCGATGGCGAGGTGATCCTCGGCTGGTCCGAAGGCGGCACCCGCTGGCAACTCTCGGGGGAGCTCGGCAGTCGCTTCGCCCTGAGCGGCGAAGACGCCTATGGCCAGCCCTGGGCGCTTCCCGAGGCCCGGCTGCGCCTGGGCCTCGAGGCCAGCGAGGCCCGTGCCGAGGCCGATCTCGCCCTGACTCTGGCCCCGAGCGGTGCGGTGACGCTGCGCACCATCGTCGAGGACCCCCTGGGCAGCCAGGCCCTGAGCGGCGAGCTGGGCGTCGAGGCCATCGACCTGGCCGACTACCGTCGCCTGGTGGCGGGCATGGAGGGGCTCGAGGGGCGCCTCGATGGCCGGGTCGCCATCGCCGGCCGCCTGGAGGCGCCGGACCTGCGCGGTGACCTGGCCCTGGAGGGGCTGAGGGTCACGGGCCCGGACCTGCCGATCAACGTGCGCGACGGCCGACTGGCCCTGAGGCTGGCCGGCGATCGCGGTACCCTCGAGGGCATGATCCGGGGCGAGGAGGGGCGTCTCGACCTCGCCGGTGAGGCGGCCTGGCCGAGTCTCACGGAGTGGGCCCTCGAGGTCCGTCTCGAGGGGCGCGACGATCCCCTGCTGGCGGTGCTGCCGGAGATCGGTCGCCTGCGCCTGGCCCCGCAGCTGACCATCGCCGTGACCCCGCAACGCCTCGAGGTGGGGGGGCGGGTGCAGATTCCCTGGGCGCGCCTGGAGATCGGTCAGTTGCCGCCGGGCGTGGTCTCGCCGAGTCCCGACGAGGTGATCGTCAGCGAGGAGGAGGTCCGCGAGCGGCTGCGCCTGGCGGCCTTCTCCGAGGATGACCTGGCCGCCCAGGAGTCCGCCGCCGCGGCCCTGCGCCAGGCCGGCATGACCACCCGGGTGCGTATCGACCTGAGCCTGGGGCCGGATATGCAGCTGCAGGCCTACGGCCTCGAGGCCGGCCTCACCGGCGAGCTGGAAGTGCGCCAGGCCGATGGCCCGGTCCAGCTGTTCGGCGACGTCAACCTGGTGGATGGGCGCTTCCGCGCCTACGGCCAGGACCTGCTGATCCGCGAGGGGCAGCTGATCTTCAGCGGCCCGCCGGATCAGCCGCTGCTGGAGGTGGAGGCGATTCGCAATCCGGACGTCACCCAGGACGAGGTGATCGCCGGCCTGCGCGTCACCGGACTCGCCGACGAGCCGGAACTGCGCATCTTCTCCGAGCCGGCCATGGACGAGGCCCGGGCGCTCTCCTACCTGTTGCGCGGCCGCGCCCCCGACGAGAGCGATGCCGATGGGGCCCTGACCTCCGCCCTGGTGGGGCTGACCCTGTCCCGCACCGGTGGCGCCGTGGGCCAGGTGGGGCAGGCCTTCGGCATCGAGGACCTGCGCCTGGAGACCGCCGGCGCCGGGGAGGAGAGCCAGGTGGTGGTGGCCGGTCAGCTCACCGAGGACCTGAGCGTCAGCTACGGGGTGGGGATCTTCTCGCCCATCGCCGAGCTGACCCTGCGCTATACCCTGTGGCGCGACCTCTATGTGCAGGCGGTCTCGGGGGCCGCCCAGGCGGTGGATCTGGTCTATACCTTCAGCAGGCGCGGCAATCCGCGCCTGCGCGACAGTGGAGAGTGAGATGTTCGACAAGCAGACCCCGATCTCCCCCGAGCAGGCCCTGCCGGGGCGAGACACGCCGCTGAGCCTCGGCGGCAGCCATCATGTCAACGGGCGCAGCCTCTTCCCCCCCTGGCCGGCGGGGCAGGCCGAGATCGTGCTGGGCCTGGGCTGTTTCTGGGGCGCCGAGCGGCTCTTCTGGCAGCTGCCCGGCGTCCATGTCACCGCGGTGGGCTACGCCGGGGGCGTCACTCCCAACCCCACCTACGAGGAGACCTGCACCGGTCTGACCGGCCATACCGAGGTGGTGCGGGTCGTCTTTGATCCCGCCGAGCTGCCCCTGGAGCGGTTGCTGGCGGTGTTCTGGGAGGCCCATGATCCCACCCAGGGCATGCGCCAGGGCAATGATATCGGCACCCAGTACCGCTCGGCGATCTACACCACCGACGCCACCCAGCGGGAGGTCGCCGAGGCCAGTCGCGAGCGCTATCAGCGGGCCCTGAGCCGGGGCGGGCGTGGCACCATCACCACCGCGATCGCGCCGCTGGCGGCCTTCTACTACGCCGAGGAGTATCACCAGCAGTACCTGGCCAAGAATCCCGGCGGGTATTGTGGCCTCAAGGGCACCGGCATCGGCTGCCCCGGCTGATCAGGAACTGCTGGTGGCGATGGACGAGGCCCCCGAGCCCGTCGGTACCCGGGCCCAGTCGTCGAGCTGGCGGGCGACCCGGCGGGCCAGCCAGGAAGCGAGGCGCGCGCCGCGCCGCTCGATATAGCCCACATGGCCGCCCTGGCGGCTGATCTCGACCCGCACCGCCGCCGAGGGCCTCGGCAGGTGCTCGAACAGGTCGCCGGGCATAAAGGGGTCGTCGGCGGCATGCAGCAACAGGGTGGGCAGCTCGATCTCGCCGAGCAGGGGCCCCGCCGAGGCGCGGCGATAGTAGTCGCTGGCCGAGGCGAAACCGTGCAGGGGGGCGGTGACCTCGTTGTCGTAGGCCCAGAAGGTATTCAGCTCCTTGAGCTGATGAGGCGAGACGCCGATGGGCAGGGGCCCCTGGGCCATCTTCATCGCCACCTTGCGCTTCAGCGAGGCCAGCAGGTGGCGCTGATAGCCCCGGGCCGCGCCGCGGTTGAGGACATCGGCGCTGGCGGCGAGATCCAGGGGCGCGTTGATGGCGATGGCGCCGGCCAGGTCGAGGCCGTCGCCACCCTGTTCCGCCACCAGCTTGAGCAGCATATTGGCGCCCAGGGAGACGCCGGCGGCGACCTTGAGGGACTGGGGATAGCGCTGGGCCAGCTGCCCCAGCACCCAGTAGGCGTCCGCGGTATCGCCGCTGTGGTAGGCCCGCGGCAGGCGGTTGGGGGCCTGACCACAGCCGCGGAAATGCATCAGCACCGCCCGCCAGCCGAGGTCCGCCGCCGCCCCGAGCAGCTCCCGGGCGTAGGGAGAGTCGAAGGAGCCCTCCAGGCCATGGAAGAGCACGAACAGCGGCGCCTGAGGCCTCGACGGTGCCGGCCGCACCCAGGCCAGCTCGACGAAGTCACCATCCGGCAGGTTGACGATCTCGGTGTCCCGCGCCAGGGGGCGGCGCGGCAACAGCCGGGGCAGCAGGGTCTGCAGGTGGCGGTTGCCGAGCCCCCGGGGGGGATGAAAATCGGCGGGAACAATCGCGTGGGTCATGCCGGCCTCGTGGAGCGTGCCGGGGCCTGGCGCGGCCCCTACCCCTCCTAGCTTATCGTGGTGCCGGCCAGAGGCAAGGGCCGCCGTCGATGGCCTTGCCCTCGGTCAAGGGGTCGTCTCGAGGTCGCGGGTCAGGTTGTCGCGCCCGGTCGGGGTGATCAGCACATTGTCTTCGATACGGATGCCGCCATGCGCGCCCAGGGCCTCGACCCGGGCCCAGTCGAGCAGGCCGGCGGTGGCGCCCTGGCGCAGCGGCTCCAGCAGCATGGGGATCACATAGAGTCCCGGCTCCACGGTGATCGCCATGCCCGCCTCCAGCTCCCGGGTCAGACGCAGCGCCGGATGTGTCGGGGGCGGGGGCAGGGGGCGGCCCTGCTCGTCCTGGCGCCCGCCAACGTCGTGGACCTGCAGCCCCAGCTGATGGCCCAGCCCATGGGGACAGAAGGCACGGGTGATACCGCGTTCGACGGCCGCCTCGGCGCTGGCCTTGACCAGGCCGTGCGCCACCAGCAGCTCGGCCAGGCCCTGGTGCATCTGCTCTTGCATCGCCACATAGGAGACCCCCGGGGCCAGCGCCTCCACCAGTTGCCGCTGCAAATGATCCATGCCGGCGAGCAGGGCCCGATAATCGTCGCTGGCCGCCGGCCCCGCCCAGCTGCGGGTGATATCGGCGCAGTAGCCACGGAAGCGGTGGCCGCCGTCCACCAGCAGGCTATGCGCCCGTGCCGGGGCCTCGAGGTCGTAGTGCTGGTAGTGGAGCACGCCGCCGTGGGCATTGATGCCGACGATGCTCTGGTAGGGCAGCTCGCTCTCGCGGATCCGCGCCGCCTTCAGGTAGGCCAGTTGGCAGTCGAGCTCGGCGCCGCCGGCCAGGAAGGCGTCCCGGGCCGCGGCGTGGCCGGCCAGGGCCCGGCGGTTGGCCTCCCGCAGGCAGGCCACCTCGTAGTCGCTCTTGCGCACCCGTAGTTCGTCCAGGGCCCGGGTGAGGGCCTCGGGGTTGGCCTCGGCCCCCAGGCGTTCGGCCTGGGCCGCGCTTACCTCGCCCAGCACCGCGAAGCGGCCCGCGGGCAGCCGCGGCGCCTCCCTCTCTTCCCGGGTCACCACCTCGAAGGCGTCCACCCAGGGCGCCTCGGGCAGGCGGGGAGGCAGGTGCCAGAAGTCCCGGGGGGCGTGGAAAAAGAGGCGCGGCTTGTGTCCCGGGCGAATCAGCAGCCAGCTGTGCTCCAGCCCGGCCAGGGGCACCCAGTGCAGGAAATGGCCATAGGTGGCGAAGCTGGCGTGCTGATCATCGGCGAAGTGCCGGTGGGCACAGCCGCTGTAGAGCAGCACGCCATCGTAGCCGTGGCGCGCCAATTGGGTCTCGTAGGCTCGGGCCAATTGGGTCAGGTGGTGACGCTGGGCATCGGCGAGAGGCGGCATCATCGGGTCTCCATGATGGGGGCGGTGGGGGTGGCCAGTGGCTCGG